>JAPOJV010000014.1 GCA_029978085.1 bacterium | reverse complement strand
CTTGGCGAGCTTTGTGACCAGCTCGAATGCATCGCCCCCCGGAATAGCTGCGTCCAGAAGCACGACCGCCGGCTTGTGCTTCTTGGCGAGCGTGAGGGTGCTGGGGGCGTCTACAGCCTCTCCGACGATCTTGATGCCGGTTTTCTCCAGCATTGACCGTAGGCCCGCCCGAATGAGTTCTTTCGGGTAGGCGACGAGCAGGGAGATCGAGGTGGGCATGGGCGGGCAGGAGTTGGAAGCACAGATTCAGACACAAATATCCCTGCCCGGTCGCCGTTTCGCCAACAGCCGGTCTTTCTCGGCCCGGCGCAGCCTCTTGATGGCCGCTTCCCGCTTCAGGGCCGCCGACGTGGAATTCTGGGGCTCGCTGTAGGCTAGATCCACGGGAAGCCGACTGCGGGTGTATCGGGATGCCTTGCCGGCAGCGTGGGCCCTGAGCCGCTTGGGCAGGTTGTTGGTGATGCCCGTGTAGAGAGAGCCGTCGGAGCAGCGCAGGAGGTAGACGAGCCATCGCGGGTGTGAAGGGCGGCGAGGGGTGAGCATGGGAGCGGATCATGTCCGCCGGGGTTCGCCGTTGAACAGAGCGTGGAGGGCGGCGAGGACTTCGGGGGTTAGGGAGGCAAGTCGCCGACGCACTTCTTCAGGCAATTGGTCCCACACGGCAAGACGCCCGGATTCGACCACAAAAAGGGGAATTTCGGAGATTGCACACATATGTGCACACTCCTTCGCGGACTTGGTAGTTTTTCTCGGGCGAGACGAGGTTCGGTCGAGTCCTATATCGCCCATTTGGATGCGTTTTACAGTCGGCTGCGGCGGTACCAGTCGCAGAATCGGGCCATCCCCTCGCGGAACGACGTCGCGGGGTCGTAGTCGAGGAGCCGGCGGGCCTTTGAGATGTCGGCGTTGGTGATCTCCACGTCGCCCGGCTGGGGCGGCGCCTGCTCGATCACGAGTTCCCTCCCGGTCACCTCGCGCACCACGTCGAGCGCCTCGTTGAGCGAGACGGTGGCCGAGTTGCCGAGATTCACGATCTCGTATCCCAGCGGCCGGTCGATCGCGTTGACGAACCCGCGGGCGAAGTCGCCGATGTAGGTGTAGTCGCGGCGGGTCGTGCCGTCGCCGAACTTGCGGATCGGCCGACCGGAGAGGGCCGACTCCACGAACAGCCATGGCGCCATGTCGGGCCGGCCGCGCGGGCCATAGACGGTGAAGGGCCGGATCACCGTGATCGCGAGCCCGTGGAGGTGATGAAACGTGTGGGCCATCACCTCGGTCGCCTTCTTCGTGGCGGCATAGGGGGAGATCGGCCGGTCGGTGGCGGAGTCGTCCTCCCGAAACGGGATCGCCCGCGAGTTGCCGTAGACCGACGACGAGGAGGCGATCACCACGTTCTCGAGGCCCGCTCCGACGCAGGCCGAAAGCAGCGTGAGTGTGCCGTCGCAGTTGGCCCGCTGATAGAGAAACGGATCGGTGATCGACGGCCGTACGCCGGCCCGCGCCGCGAGATGAGCCAGGTGGGTGAATCGTCGCGTGACAAACAGGTCCGCGACGAGTCGCCGGTCGCAGATGTCCCCCTCGACGAACGAGAACTGCGGATGGCGTCCAAGCAGGGCCAGGTTCTCGCGTTTGTAGGCGACCGGGTAGTAGTCGTTCAGCTCGTCGAGGCCGACCACCTCGTCGCCCCGCTCGAGTAGCATTTCAGCCACATGCGAGCCGATGAACCCCGCCGCCCCTGTCACGAGAATCCGCTTCACTTCCGAGCCTCCATCCGATGCCACGATCCATGTCGCCGTCACAGCGTAGGCGACGGTGTGCAGACTACCAGTCCGCAGCATTTGTAGGCCTGTCACGCCGTGACAGGCTGTTTACCGGTCACGGCGTGACCGGGCTACGTGGAGCCGCAGATTGGTAATCTGTGGTTCGCGTCCGTGTGCAGATTACCAATCTGCACCTCCAGGGTGCGTGGTGTTCTAGCCCATGTCGCTTTCGATCTGCCTCTTCACCGATGTCTGCCTGCCCACGCTCGGTGGGGCACAGACCGTGCTCGATCAGCTCTGTCGGCAACTCGGGCGGCTCGGCCACCGGCCCGTCGTCGTCGCGCCGCCTGCCCGTGAGCCGTTCGACGACCGGCAGCTCGGCTACCCCGTCATCCGCCACCGTCGGCAGTGGTCGAAGCGATTCGCGGTGCGGGCGATTCTGCCCCGGCTTCTGGCCCTGCACGCCCGCCACCATTTCGACATCGTGCACTGCCATGCCGCCTATCCGCAGGCCTATGTGGCCCTGACCCTGCGGCAGCTGACCGGCATTCCGTATGTGGTGCGGCCACACGGGGCTGATGTGCTGCCCGACGACGCGATCCGCCGTGTGCCGCGGCTGGCGCACCGGATGACACGGGCGCTGACCGCGGCCGATGCCGTGATCGCGCAGGGTGATGCGCTCCGCGACGTGATCCTCGGCATCGGGGTCGCGGCCGACCGCATCGTGACGATCAACAACGGCGTCGATGTCGCCGCTTTCGCGACCGCCGAGCCCTTTCCGCATCCGCGGCGGTACATCCTCGGCCTCGGGAGCCTCGTGCCCCACAAGGGATTCGACCTGCTCGTCGACGCCTACGCCCGGCTCCGCGATCCAGCGGTCGATCTCTTGATTGCCGGCGATGGCGGCGAGTCGGCCGCGCTCGAGGCCCAGGTCGAGCGGCTGGGGCTCCGCGACCGCGTGCGACTGATCGGTCCCGTCACGGGCGACCGCAAGGTGAGCCTCTATCGCTCGGCAGCGTTCTTCACGTGCCCGTCGCGGCGCGAGCCGTTTGCCAACGTGATCCTCGAGGCCCTGGCGTCGGGGCTTCCGGTCGTGGCCACGGACGTGGGGGGCAACCGCGAACTGGTGCATTCAGAGGTCAACGGCCTGCTCTGCCAGCCGGAGTCGCCTATCTCGCTTGCGACGGCGATGCAGCGGCTGCTCGATGAGCCCGCGATCACTGCCCGGCTGCGGGCTGCCGCCCTCCCATCCATCGTCGATCACGACTGGCCGCAGGTGGCGGCGCGATACGTCGATGCATACCGCGCCGTCGTGCCCGCGGCCCAGGGATCGCGGTCGTAAGCCGGTGTCAGGCGGCGCGAGCGACCAGCGTGTTTCGATCCGCTTCTGGATTCGCGAGATGCTCGCGGCACACCTGCTCGAGTTGCCGGCAGAGCGTCTCGGCCCGTGACATCCCGCCGTGGTAGCGGCGCCACGCCTGCCACGGCCGCAGCCGCAGGAGGTCGCCGAACACGAGCCGCTGAAACCGGTGCTTCACCTTGTGCAGAAAGAACCGCTCGAGGGCCGCGGCGATCGTGTCGGCCGTGACCGGACCGGGGCTGATCGCCGACAGAAAGTTCCAGCAGCAGTGCATGACCGCGATCTCGCGCAGGTCGGGCCGGCCGGCGTAGAGGTGCTGCCAGCGGGCATTGAATGCATCGGGCAGCCGGCGAAAGGCCCAGCCCTCAGACGCCAGCATCTGGATCGTGACGGCCAGTGCCGCCTGGTCGCTCTGATGGATCCACTTCCGCGTCTCGTGCCGCTCGTCGTAGAGCGAGGCGATCCGCAGGATGTTCTCCTGCCACCGCTCCCGCAGACCGCAGGCCCAGGGTGCGAAGACGACGCCGCCGTTGTAGTAGGGGAGCATCGCCTCGATCTGCTCGTCACCGGCTTCGTATCCCATCATCCGCCGTGGATAGCGGGGCAGATCCAGCTCGCACACGAGCGGCTGAATCGTCGGTGGCAGCGGCAGATCGAAGGCGGTGTAGATCGTCGCCCAGTCCTTCGCAGTCACATTTGGTGCATCGTCGGGGCAGGCCGCCACGCAGTCACCGAAGGTGGCGAGCGGCGCGAGGTCGGAGAGGATCGCTGTGTCGACGTCGAGCAGCAGGAAGCGGTCGGTCTCGGGCTCGATCTCCAGCCCGCGAAACTTATTGCCCACGTGGTGGTCATGGCGGAGCCGCAGGGGCTCGTGGATCGTGATCCGGGCGTTGCAGCGGGCGGCGAGCCGGCGGACGCTCGCCGGCGGGGAACCGATGCAGGCGAGGTGCAAAGGATAGGCTCGGCTCGTGGCCGCGTTCTCCAGCCAACTGGCGAGGAACACGAGCGTGCGGGCCTCGAACACGGTGTCGTCCTTGCCGGAGAAATCCGGCACCGTGATCACGTCGAATGGTCGTTCGGCGTCGGCAGTCTGCTGGGGCGGAGGCATGGCACGACCGCGGGAGCGTCGGGGCAAAGGACGATATGTGGCGGACGCTACAGCCTCGCCGCGTGGAGGACAACTGCGGTTTGCCCCGCTGTTCTCCTTCGCCCCGGCAATTGCTCTCGCCGCCGTCGCCCACCTTTTGGTATCTCTCGCCGGTTGCCCTGCTTGCCCTGTTTCTTCCGAGTGATCCATGACATATCCGGTCGTGTTCATCGCGAGTCTCGGGCATTCGGGATCGACGCTGCTCGACCTCGTGCTCGGCGGGCATTCGCGGCTCGTGGGACTGGGTGAGGTGGCGTCAGTGCTCACCTCGGCCAGCGACGGCGGGCGGTCGTTCACGGGTGATTGTTCCTGTGGGCAGGATGCCGCGTCGTGCCCGCTCTGGAGCGAGGTGGCCCGCCGAATCCAGGCCGACCCCCACGCGCCACTCGCCCACCGGTACCGAATCGTGTTCGAGACCGTTGCGGCCGTCTTCGGGCCCGACGTCATGCCGGTCGATTCCTCGAAATACCTCCCCTGGCTCAGGCTGCTCCGCGACGAGGTCGGCGTCGACCTGCGGGTGTTGTTTCTGCTCAAGGACGTGAGGAATTTTACGTCGTCGGAAGTGGAGGCCGCGGTCCGCAAGCGTGGTGAGGGGCAGCGGCGGCGGCGGCTGTCACCGCTCGGCGCGTTCGCCTATTGGTACCGGCACAATCGGGCTGTCGAGCAGTTCCTGCGGGACAGCCAGTTGCCGACGTTTCAGCTGGGCTACGAGGAACTGTGCCTGGCAGCCGAGCCGATCATGCGGGAGATCTGCCAGTTCCTCGGGCTCGCCTTCGAGCCGGCGATGCTGGAACGCTCTTCCTCCCGAAGCCACGTGCTCCGAGGCAACCGGATGCGGCGGCAGCCGGAGAAGGCTGCGATCACCTACGACCACCGCTGGTTCATGCGGCGTGACTGGCTGCTGCCGTCCCTGCTCTGCCCGCGGATCATGCGGTACAACCGCGACCACGTGTATTCCAACGGCATCGACGCCACGTGGAGCCGCTGACGATGATTCACGTCGTGCTCGGGATGCACAAATCGGGCACCACGCTCGTGTCGGAACTGCTGCACCATGCCGGCATCGACATGGTCGACACGGTGCATTCCGAGGCCGGCTACGACGAGGGCAACAAGTGGGAGCGGGAATCGACCAAGCAGGTGAATCACGTGATCCTCGGGTCGGCCGGGGCCTATAGCCTCGAGACGGTTGGCCACACGCGGCGGTTCGGGGATGCCGAGCGGGCACGCATGCGGGACGTCATCGCCGCCTGCTCGGCCCGGCATCCCGACTGGGGGTTCAAGGATCCACGCACCTGTCTCACCTACGACCTGTGGGCGGGTGAACTGCCGCCGCACCGGATCGTCGCCGTCTTTCGCCGCCCCGAGGAGGCCTGGGCCCACTACCAGGCCTCGACGGCGGGCCGCCGCCGGCTGACCGTGTTCCGGCAGTGTCTGCCGCGGTGGTGCGACTCCAACGCGGCCATTCTCTCGGCACTCGACCGGACGACACAGCCGTTCATCGTGATCGACTACGCAAAGCTCATGACTGACCCTGCCGAGCTCGCCCGGCTGGAGCGGTTCGTGGATCGCCCGCTGGTCGATCGCCGCGATCCGCGGATGCGCCGCAGTCGGGCGACGCGTTCGATGGGCTACCGGCTGGCGCGGATGTGGCATCGCCTCTGGGGCGGAGCGAACCCCGAGGCGATCGCGGCTCGGCTCGACGAGCTGCGGACCTGAACGATTCAGGAGCCGATGTCGCCGAGCGCGCGGGCCATCCGCTGAATCCAGGACGGTTTCTTCCCGACCACGAGCCGTTGGCGGCTCACCGAGAAGCCGGCCGGCAGTCCCCGGCCGCGGCTGAGGCTGGCGGCGCAGTTGGCCGTGAGCACGCCGCGGCTCGTGCTCTCACCGAAGACCACGGCGTTGTGGTCGAGCACGTAGAGCCACTGGTCGGTGGGCAGCGCTTTCGCGCGGTGGAGTGCATCCATCTCCTTGGCCGACTCGATCACTTCAGGGAAGCCCATGAAGAGATCCCGCAGCACCCGCACCCGCAGGAACTGATGGAGCCAGATCTGGGCATACGACGTGCGGCGGAGGAATGTCTGCCTGCTGATCTGCAGCCGCTCCGGTGAGACGTGTGCCGAATCGAAGAGTTTGCGGGTGCGGGCGAAGCACAGCCCGCAGATCTCGGGATCGGTCACGTTCCGCACCGCCTGCACGACGCCGTCGGCCGCCCGCCGGTCAAGCCACATCACGTATTTGTCGTCGATGCACCAATAGACCCAGGTGTCGTCGGCGAGCCCCTCGAGGAGACCCAGCACCGCGGCCCGGAATCGGCCCCGACCCTCCCCCTCGGCCGTCGGCACGAGTTCCACGCGGCCCGGATGTCGCGGTGCCATCGTGCGGGCGGCTGCGCCATCGGGCAGACGAAACACGAACGGATGGTCGGGCCAGACCGCGGCGTAGCGATCGATCATGTGCTCGGCGAGCGGCACGTACTTCTGGCACGTGAGCACGATGGCCGGGATGGACGAGGGCGTCATGCGGCCTCCGCCCGTGTGGATGCCGTATCCCGGCCGGTTCTCGATGGGCACCAGCCGATGAGGTCGGCCAACTGCCGCTCGTGCGGGATGAACGTCGCCGCCAGGCGCGAGTCGACGCGCGGATCGAACGGCATCAGGTTCTGCCCTGCGTTGAGCGGGTTGAACTGTCGCGGGGCCCACGGCTCGAGTCCGGCGAACGTGAGCAACTCGGCCAGCATCTCGGCGGCCAGGGCGTCGGCGAATGACAGCGGTTCGCGGCCGTCCCGGCAGTTCTTCCGATAGTGGGAAAAGGCCCGCTCCACGGGGTCGCGCAGCAGAAACACGAGCTTCACGTCGGGCATGAGAGCGGCCATTCGGCCGGGCACCCGGGGGTCGAACATGTAGTACGGGCTCGACTCGACGCCGACGGCATCGCCGCGGGTGTCCGTGCGGGGCCGTCTGAACTGGCATCGATACCAGGCCGGCCCGCGGTGGAATCGCAGGTCGAAGTAATGCACTTCCTTGCCGAACGAGGCCGCCACCTGGGGGTGGCGGGCGAGAAAGCTGAAGAGCGACGTCGTACCGGCCCGCATCGCACCGACGATGACCATGCCGGGCAGTCTGTTTCCGACGCCGACCAGATGTCCGAGGCCACAGGCCGCGGCCGTCGCCCGCACGATCGTCCGCGCCGATGGCCGGCGCGGTTGCCGGTGGGCCAGGTTGCGGCGTGCTTCCGCCTGTCGATCGCTCGGTCGGCTCACGGTCTGTCCCTCGAGTCGGGCGAGAATAGGACATCGCCCGCGCTCTCCGCAGCGCCGAAAGCCCCGGGAAGAACGCTGGTTCCGAACCGTTTTCTCACGCGATCCGTACATCCCTCTAACGGCCGTGGGGCAGACTGCGCAGGCCCTGCGTGGCGGCAGGGCACCCCGGCCCAGGGGCAATGGAGGTCCCGGAACATCCGGGAAGGACCCATGGATCGCGAAAACTTGCGGGCGCTCTGCGAACGGTTCGCCGGTCGGCGGGGGCAGATCATGACCGGCCGTGTGAGCGTGGAGGTGTGCGAGCCCACCGTCGACCCGGTGCCGGAGATCATCCGCAGCTTCCGCCTCGCCGAAATCTCCGAGTCGGAGAAGAACGCGCTCCTCTCGCTTGTCTGCGACCTCGACGACGGGGAGGATGTGTGCGCCGAGACGGCCTGCATCCGCGACCCCTACGCCGACGAGCGTGACGCCACGAGCGACGACGACGAACTTGGCTAGCCCCTTCCGGGGCCGGAAGCCCTTCCGGCTGCCGCCGCCCCCCCGTGGCCTGCCGAAGCGGCTGCGGCCCTGGTACGCAGTGGCAGCCGCACTGGTGTCGGTGGCGGCGACCGTCGTCGTGCCGATGTGCCCGCTGCACGACTCGGCCGGTCGACCCGCCTGGCGGGTCGATGCCGTGCACGATGGCGACACGGTCACCTGCATCGATCCCGAGGGGCGGGCGCACAAGATCCGTCTCGTGGGCATCGACGCGCCCGAGTTCGGCCAGCCCTACGGCGACTGGTCGCGGGAGCGGTTGCGGGCAAAGGTGGTGGGGCGACCCGTGCGGGTGGAGGGAGACGCGATCGACCAGCATGGCCGGCTGCTCGGCACGCTCTGGATCGACGAGCGGAATCTCAACCAGGAACTCGTCGCCGAGGGGGCCGCCTGGGTCTTCGGCGGCTTCGCCCCCGACGAGAATCTCGTGGCCGCCGAGGAGACCGCCCGCCGCGGCCGGCTGGGACTCTGGGCGGAGCCGCATCCGACCGAGCCCGCCGAATGGCGGCGGCTGCACCCGCCCCACCGGTGATCGCTCCGGTTTCTCACGAGGCTCCACTTTCAGGGTTCGCCCCGGTCGTTTAGGGTCTCCGTATGGAGAGCCCGCGCGACATCGTCATTACCGGGGTCGGGGTCGTCAGCCCGATCGGCATCGGTGTCGAACCCTTCTGGGCGGCGCTCGCCGCCGGCGAGAGCGGCATCCGCCCCATCAGCCTGTTCGACGCCAGTTCGCTGAAGGTGAGGTTCGGCGGTCAGATCGCCGACTTCGAGCCGAAGCTCTTCGTGCGGCCGCGAAAGAGCCTGAAGGTGATGAGCCGCGAGATCCAGCTGGGGTTCGCGGCGGCCGATCTGGCGATCGCCGACGCGGCGATCCCCGCGGGGGGCGTGACGCCGGAGCGGTTCGGCGTCGTGTTCGGCGGCGACATGATCTACGCGGACCTCGAGGATCTGGAGACGGCGTATCGGCGGGCGGCCGTCAGCGGCAGCTTCGACTTTCCCCGCTGGGCCGAGGCGATCCACGAGGAGGTGCACCCGCTCTGGCTGCTCAAGCATCTCCCCAACATGACGGCATCGCACATCGCCATCGCCCACGATGCCCGCGGGCCGAACAACTCGATCGTGCTGGGCGACGTGTCGAGCCTGCTGGCCGTCGCCGAGGCGGCGAGCATGATCCAGCGCGGCTGGGCCGACGCGATGCTCGCCGGTGGCACTGGCTGTCGGCTCCACCCGACCGCGCTCGTCGCCCGCGGCGACGCCCTGCTCTCCCACCGGGCCGACGACTGCCGCCGGGCCGCGCGGCCCTTTGACCGCGACCGCGACGGCATGGTCAACGGCGAGGGGGCCGCCGTGCTCGTGCTGGAATCACGGGAGCACGCCGAGCGACGGGGGGCCCGCGTTCGCGGCCGCATCCTGGCTACAGCCTCACGCTGCGAGCCGGCCCTGCGCCGCGGCCTGACGGGGCATTCGCTCGTGCAGGCGATCACGGCGGCCTGCCGCGGGGCAGGCCTGGCTCCCGGCGACGTCGGCCACGTCAATGCCCATGGCGTCGGCACGATCGACATGGATCGGATCGAGGCTCAGGCAATCCAGACGGCGCTTGGCGACGTGCCGGTGACGGCGCCGAAGTCGGCCTTCGGCCACATGGGGGCCGGCGGTGGCGCCGTGGAACTGGCTGCCAGCGTGCTGGGGCTCGAGCGGGGGCTCGTGCCACCCACGCTCAACTACGAGCATCCCGATCCAGCCTGCCCCGTGAATGTGGTGCATGGCGAGCCACTGGCCGGGAGGCCGTCCACCGCCGTCGCGATCAACCTTTGTTCGACCGGCCAGGCAGCGGCCGTGGTGATCGCCGGTCACCAGGAGCCGAGGAAGCCGAACGACAGGCCCTGATAGAAGGTCTGGCCGCCGGCGTCGATGTCCTCGAACTGGCGGTTATTGAGGCTGAACTGCCGCGTGGCCGTGGCCATGCCGGCCACCCAGAGGAAGTCGTAGCCGGCCTGAAGCGAGAAGTTCGGCGTGATGTTCCAGCCGAGCAGGATCGTCAGGTCGCCGAGGAACCCGGCCCCCGTCTGCGATCCGCTCTCCATGGTGTCGGTGACCCCCTGTGGCTCGATCGTGGGATCGGTGTTGATGCCGGTGCCCTGCTGGTGCGTGCTGGCGAAGTTGATCGCCGGCGCCACGCGGCCGCGGAGGCCCCAGTAGAAGAACTCGTTCTGGCTGATCAGTTCGCTGCCAAAGTTCATGCCGAGCAGCCAGTTTGTCGCGGTGATGTCGTAGACACCCCCGAACTCGGCCGGGGGCGTGGGGGGCGGATTGAGCTGGGAGCTTTGCATGTTCCAGAACTCGTTGATGTGCGCGAGACGCACGCCCACGATCAGCCCGGGCAGGAAGCCCCGCTCGGCGTGACGCGTCCAGTCGCCGCCCGGTGACATGATCATCTGGTCGCGGCCGAGCCGACGGCGAATCTTGTAGTTGAATTCCCAGCTGTTGAAGTCGGACTTCAGCGACGTCGTGTAGCGATCGCCGCCGTTGAAGCCTGGGGCGTTGTAATTGAGGGGCGTGACGAGCACGCCGTCCTGCTCCGCGTTCCAGCCGTCGTTGTCGGCCCACGACATCCCACCGTAGTAGATGCATTCGAGGGCCCGGTCACGGCCGACGTCGTCAGGACCGAGCGACCGTCCCAGCGTGATCCTGGCCCCCGGCGCGAGGTCGAACGGCTGGCCGTAGGCCTGATAGTTGATCGTGCGCCGACCGGGTGCCACCACATCGACGTCCTGCACCACCACTTCGTTGTTGTTGCGGCTGCGGTCCATCCACATCGACTCGACGCCGGCATACCAGCCGCCGCTCCAGAACCACCGGCCGGAGCTGGCTTCGAACGGCATCTCGTCGAACGCGAAGTCGTCGATCCGCAGGGCGTCTGACGCCCGCGGTGACACCTCGACGAGCTCTGCCGGCGGCGCGGCCACCGGCACGTCGGACAGAATGCTCCCTGGCACCGCTGCGGGCGCGGGCAGTGACTGTGCGGGCAGCGGGGCGTCGGCGACCGGTCCTTCCAGCACGAAAGACCCACCGGAAACCACGCCCTCGTCCTCCGCCAGCACCAGCGGGGGCAGGGGCTCCTGGCCCCGTGTCGTGAGCGGCGGGCCGCACCAGACCACGGCCGCGAGGCTGGCCGCGAGGCGGAATGTCGTGCGTCGGTTCACGGTGACTCGCCGGTTGCTACGGGAACTGTTGGGGAGCGGCCCTCCGACCGCTCCAACCCGGACCTTCATCGTCATCTGTATGACCCATCCAGCAGGAATTTCCGGTAGTCAATCCCGGGCTTACCCAGAGTGCCGTCCCGCGGCGCGGTCAGCCCGGTGCGCATGCCCGGCATACCCGCGCCAAACCGACGCCGTGGGGGAATGGGTCGATTCCACAGCCCGGGCGGTCGAAGACAAGGTCACGGAACGGGCGTTCCGGGAGATCGTGATGCTTCCTAAAAGTCACCACCTGCTACTCGCCGGCCTGCTGCTCTTTTTCGTGGGCGTGCAGTTCCGGGTCGTCGAATCGTTCACGCTCAACGAGCGGTCGAGTCGGTTCGTGGCCACCCAGATGGGCAGCGGCATGGCCCAGCAGGCATTGTGGCAAAACGCTCCGCTGCGAAAGGTCGTGCAGCCGCCGCGGTGGCTGGGATTGGCGCTGATGAGCGCCGGCGCGGTGCTCACGTTCAAGAGCGTGAGCATGTTCCGGAGCGAGTGACGCCTTCCCGGTAGCCCGGTCACGCCGTGACCGGAAAATCGGCCGGGTAGCCCGGTCACGCCGTGACCGGAAAATCGGCATACGAGTCACGGCGTGACTCGCCCACGGTCGCCCGGTCACGCGGCTTCGACGCCGGGGCTTTCGCCGAAGTAATACTTCTTCGCGTCGGGGTTGGTGAGCACTTCCTGGGCCGTGCCGTGGCAGAGCACCTTGCCCGCGCGGATCACGTAGCTGCGGTCGGTGATCGCGAGCGTCTCCCGCTCGCGGTGGTCGGTGATCAGGATCGAGATGCCGCCATCCCGCAGGCTCATGATGATCTTCTGGATCGAGTGGATGGTCACCGGGTCGATGCCGGTGAACGGCTCGTCGAGCAGGATGATTCGCGGCTCGGTGACGAGGCAGCGGGCGATCTCCAGCCGTCGCTTCTCACCACCCGAGATGTAGTGGGCCTTGGAGCGGCGGATCTTCACGATGTCGAACTGCTCGAGTAACTCCTCGCACCGCCGCCGCCGCTCCTTCGGGGCCATGCCCACGAGCTCCATGATCGCCAGCAGGTTCTGCTCGACGGTGAGCTTGCGGAACACGCTCTGCTCCTGGGCGAGGTAGCCCATGCCGCCGTCGCGGGCCCGCTTGAACATCGGCCAGTCGGTGATCACCTCGTCGTTGAGGAGCACGCGGCCCGAGTCGGGGATCACCATGCCGCATGTCATGCGGAAGCTCGTCGTCTTGCCGGCGCCGTTGGGCCCCAAGAGACCGACGATCTCGCCGGTCTCGACGTGGAAATCGACCCCGTCGACGACGCGGCGGCGGCCGTAGTTCTTGACGAGCCCTTCGACCGAAAGCAGTGGCATGCGATCCTCCGTGTCGCCGTGCGGCACGGGGGCCGGGGGCCGCTCACCGCACGAAGCCCATCCTCCCGAAGTTGGGCCACGAGGGCAATCGCACTTCCAGGCCGCCAATTCGCAGCGGAATGCTCCAGGGTGCCGGGATGGCATGCGGCCAAAAGATCGCGACCGCCCGGCCGATGATCAGCCGCCGATCGACATGGTGGAGCCGATCCCAGGCCCGGCTGTCCTTGCTGGCCGATGAGTTGTCGCCCAGCATGAAGTACTGCCCGTCCTCGAGCGGGAACCCGAGATATTCCTCCTCGGGCGTGCGGCCCGCCATGGCTGAGGCCGCGCCGGAGGCGATGTAGTAGATGTCGCGCAGGATTCGCAGGCTGCTCACGGCCACATCCGCGCCGGCGGCCGTGATGCCCGCGGGAGAGAGGTCGCCCGGCTCGACGTCTCCCGGCGTGCCGGACCGCTCGACCGGCCGCGTCTTGAATGCACCGGGCAGCGACCGGTTCCAGCCGGTCGGGCCGGAGAATGCCACGGCCTTGCCATCGACGAACAGCCGCAGCTCATCGTCGATGTTCGTCAGCAGCATCCGCCAGCGGCCGCGGCCGCGCACCGGCGTCGCGGCCGTGACGGCATCGAGCGGCGGCCCGCTCCCGGCGACGGCCCCGGGCACGAGCGTGGCTTGGCCGTCGGCGAGGTCGATCGTGCATGTGTGCCGCACGCCGGCCTCGACCAGATCGAGCGTCACCGTACCGGTGCCGGCACGGCTCTCGAGCGTGCACTCCAGTGCAAGGTCGCCCACCCATCGCGGCCCGAGCGACTCGGCGTTGTATGGCTGGAAGTCACCGATCAACAGCGGCTTGGCCCGCTCACCCACCTGCTTGCCCTGCCGCACCTCCCGCCAGGTGTCGAACGACGGGATCAGATGCCGGTACCGCAGCGTGGCTGAGCGACCGGCTTTACAAGCGACGCTGAAGGAGCGTCCTGCGTCGGCCGTGGCCCAGCGGCAGGGGGCATCCGCGTCCGCGGTCCAGTCGGTCCAGGCCAGCGGCCAGCCGGCCTTCTGCAACTCTGGCGACACGTGCCGCGAGTCGTGCACGAGCTGGAGCATCGCCAGGAGCGCAGTGTCGGGCTTGCGGGCGATCACGGGATCGGCCTCGCCCTGGCTCGTCCAGATGTCGCCCGCCGAAATGAAGACGTTCTCGCCCGGCAGCCCCACGAGCCGCTTGATGTAATTGGTCTTGGCATCCTCGGGATACTTGAAGACCACCACGTCCCACCGCTTCGGCTCGGCGAAGTCGTAGGCCAGCTTGTCCACGAGGATGCGGTCACCGCTGAACGACGGATACCGTGGGTCGTAGCGGCGAGCATCGTCGGGGCCGACCGTGAGCGGCATGGGATTGCCACAGTTGGGGCAGCGGGCCCGCGACACGAGCTTGTCGGCGAGGTTCCGCCGCAGGGCTGCGATCCGGGCCGGCTCGCGGTTCTCGCTTTCGAGCAGGGCGAGCTCGGCCCGCTTCCGCTGCGAGTCGTCATCTTCCTCGGCGCTGCAGCCGACGCGGAAGTCGCGGCCGCAGGCATCGCAGACGAGATCCTTGTGGCGGCCCATGAGCGTGGGGGCCATCGAGCCGGTCGGGATCACGAACGCCTCCGCCTCGAAGGCGCGGAACAGCAGGGCGAGCGTAAAGGCCACGACGATCGACTCGACCGTCTCGCGGCCCCAGCCACGCGGATCCTGCACGCGGTCGCCGGGGCGATGCCCCTTCGGGAGCGGCGCGTCGGCCTCCTGCTTCGCATCTGATTTCATCACAAACCTCCTCATACGGGCGGTCGATCATACCCGTCGCCCGCACGCGCCGCCCCCTGTGACAAGAGTTCGGGGCTGCCCACGCCCCGTCGCCGGACGCTCGCTACGGACATCCTGTCCTTCGCTCGCTCGATGGCGGCTGCGCTTTCGGCATCCTGCCTGCGCTTGCCGCCATACGCCGGCGACGGGGCATGGGCAGCCCCTCACGGTGTTGTGGTCGGCAGCAGGCTGCGGATTTCGGCTTCGACGTCGGCGTAGGTGAACGGGCGGCCGAGCCGGCGGGCTGCGTCGTCATCGTCGAACCGGCGGGCGAGCGTGCCGTCGGGCTTCCAGACGTAGACGGCCGGGATGCTCACGAGGTCGAGCTTCTTATAGAGCGAGTCGGCGTCTTCCTTCGTCAGCATGTTCGAGATTTCGCCGGCGCCAACTTTTTCGAGGAACGACCGCACGGGCGGCAGAACCTCGTCGGGCGTGCCGATGCCCTCGTAGTCGAAGGAGAGGGAAAGGCAGGCGACCTGGTCACGATATTTCTCCGCCAGGGCGACGAGGCCGGGGAATTCTTTGACGCAGGGGGGGCACGACGTGCTCCAGCAGTCGAGCACAACGATCCGGCCGCGCCGGGCCTCGACGGCCGCCATCAGGCCGGCGTGATCGACGAGTGCGACGTCGATGGCCTGTGCAGCGGCCGGCGGGGCAGGTGGTGGTGGCGAGCAGCCGGCGATCGGGCAGAATGCGAAGCCAGCCGTCACGATCAGATGCGAGACGATGCCGCGATTCGAGCACATCAGGCACAAGCCTCCCGAGATTCTGCCGACGCCGCGCGAGCTCATCGTCGCCTGTGCGGCGATGCGCAGCCACATCAATCTTTCGCACATCGTACGGACCTGCGGCTGTTTCGGCATCCGCCGGGTGATCGCCTGCGGTGCGGCCCGGCTGCACGAGCGGATCGCCCGCGATGGCGCCGAGTCGGTGGTGCTCGACGTGCATCGCAGCCTGCCGCCGGTGCTCGATCGGCTCAAGGCCGAGGGCTACCAGCTCGTGGGCCTCGAGCAGACGACCAACTCGGAGCGTCTGTTCTCGTTTGCGTTCGCGGCACGCACGGTGCTCGTGATCGGCAACGAGCGGACGGGACTGGAGCCCGACGAACTCGCACGCCTCGACCGGGTGGCCGAGATTCCGATGGCCGGCATGCCCCACAGCCTCAACGCGGCCACGTCCACGGCGATCGCGGTCTACGAATACTGCCGCCAGCATCCGGCGGCCGCCGCAGGCCACGCGCCATGACGCTCGTCATCGGCACCGATGAGGCGGGCTACGGTCCCAACCTCGGGCCGCTCGTCGTCGCGGCCACGGCCTGGCGGGTCGATGCAGCTCCCGACGATCTCGAGCAGCGGTTCGCCGCGGTCGCGGCTGAGGCCGCCGGCCTGTGGGGCGACTCGAAGCAGATCTATAAGGGAGGCGACGGGTTCGCGGCGCTCGAGCGCGGCGCGCTGGCCGGCCTCGCGCTGGCCGCCGGCAGTCAGCCCGCACGGTGGAGTGATCTGGCGCGTGTCGTTGGCTGCCCGCCGGAGCTCGAACTGCCGGAGCAGGCGTCGCTGGCCGCAGTCACGCTGCCTGTTGCGGCGGACCGCGACGACGGTCTGACGACGAGCCTTGGCTCCCGCTTGGCGGCCCACGGCGTGGCGCTCGGTGCAGTGCGGTGCGATATCGTGACGCCGGCGGCATTCAATCGCCTCCTCGACAGAGGCCTCAACAAGTCGGACCTGCTGTCACAGGTCACACTCGAGCTTGCGGCAGGGCTCATCATCGGCGGCGAGCCCATCGTCGTCTGGTGTGACCGTCACGGTGGCCGCAAGCGGTATGCGCCGCTCGTCGCCCGGCACTTCTCCGCGCCGCTCGTGCAGGCTCGTGAGGAGACGTCCGCCCGCTCTGCCTACGCCGTCCCGGCGGAACACCTCCAGATCGAGTTCAGCGTGGGGGGTGAGTCGCGGACGCCGGTGGCCCTGGCGAGCATGACGGCCAAGTACGTGCGGGAGCTGGCGATGCGGGCCTTCAACGACCACTGGGTGCGGCTCATGCCCGGTCTCGAGCCGACGGCCGGGTATCCTGTCGATGCGGCGCGGTGGCGGCGCGAGGCAGCGGTGGCGGTGGAACAAGCGGGCATCGGCTGGGATGCCGTCTGGCGCCGGGCATGATGCCTGCTCCGGCGCTTGCTCGGCCGCCCGTCGCGCCGCACAATCTCGACCCATGCCGCCGACCCAGCTCTACATCGTTCGCCATGCCGTCGCCGAAGACATCTCGGAGACGGGCGACGATGCCTCGCGTCGGCTGACAAAGAAAGGCCGCAAGGCCTTCGTGCGGCTCGTAAGGCAGCTCCGAGCCGCCGGGATGGAGGTCGATCTCATCGCTGCATCCCCACTGGTTCGCACGCGGGAGACGGCCGCCGCGCTGGCCGAAGAGGTCGGGGGCAGGCCGCCGGTCGAGGTGGTCGATGCCCTCGCGCCGGGGTCCGACTGGCGGGCCATGGTGGAGTGGACCGCACGCCAGGATGCCGAACGGGTCGCCTGGGTGGGGCATGCGCCGTGCGTCGGGCACCTCGTGGCCCTGGCGATCGGTGCCGCCGGGGCCGGGGTGTTGATGGAGAAGGGGGCCGTGGCATCGATCCGCCTGCCGGGCGGCATCGGCCAGTCGGGCGATCTCGAGTGGCTGGCGACGCCCGACCTCGTCGATTGACGCGGCCTCCCGACCCGGCGTCGGCCTAGACTCCACCCCCTCCGGGCTGGCGTCTACAATGCCCCACTGAGGGTGCCTTCCGTTTCATTCGGAGTCGAACCATGTCCGTTGTCGCCGATCGTCGTGTTGCCGTCTGGGGACGTCCGATCTCACTGCTCGCAACCGCGCTCGCGGCCGCGTGCGTGGGGTGCGCGCCGGCTGGTCCGGGCGGAGCGCCTGCGGGCAACGTGGTGGAGACGATCGAAGTGATCTCCACCGACGAGCCGAAGCCGGCCAGCCCAGCCGTGGCCGAGACGGCGGCGGCCGTGCGGAAGGCGGTCGAGGAGACGAAGGAGGCGATCGCCGACGCCGACAAGCGGATCGCCGAGGCGGCCGAGTCGCTGGAGCGCAAGGAACCGCCGGCCGAGCCGGAGAAGATCGCCGCCGCGCGTGAAAAGGTGCAGCTCGGTGACCCGTCGCTCACCGCGGGCGTGCCCGCGAAGGGGGCTGGCGGCCCGATCACGCTCCCCGAGATTTCGGCCTGGCTCGACGATCCGCGGAACTTCGTGGAGCTCGAGCCCGTGCTGCCGCTCGGTCTCTCGCAGGGTGCCGCCCAGATCACGGGGCTCGATGCGAATCCGCTCACGCGGGCCAAGATCGAGTTGGGCCGACAACTCTACTTCGATCCCCGCCTCTCGGCAGACTCCACCGTCAGTTGCGCCAGCTGCCATAACCCCGCCGAAGGCTACACCGCCCACACGACGACCGGCGTGGGCATCCGCGGCCAGCAGGGGGGACGCAATTCCCCCGTCTCGTTCAATCGCATCCTCTCCGGCCCGCAATTCTGGGATGGCCGAGCAGGCTCGCTCGAGGACCAGGCGGTGGGGCCGATCGCCAATCCAATCGAGATGGGCTTCACCCACGAGGGCGTCGTGAAGCGGCTCGGCGAGATGCCCGTCTACAAGCAGCAGTTCGAGAAGATCTTCGGGGAACTCACGATCGACCGCGTCGGCCAGGCGATCGCCGCCTTCGAGCGGGTGCTCGTCACGGCCCCGTCCCCCTACGATTACGGCGAGCAGCTGCGAGCCTTCTCCGGCCTCGACGAGGAGGACATCGCCGACGATCCGGAGTTGGCCGCCAAGTATGCGGCCGCGAAGGAGGCCGCTGCGGCCCATCCGATGAGCGAGTCGGCCCAGCGGGGCCGCGACATCTTCTTCAGCGAGAAGGGCAACTGCACCGCCTGCCACGTCGGGGCCAACCTGGCCGACGAGAAGTACCACAACCTCGGCATCGGCATGGACAAGGAGAACCCCGACCTCGGCCGGTTCGTGGTCACGAAGGACGAGAAGGACACCGGCGCCTTCAAGACGCCGACGGTTCGCAACGTCGCCCTCACGGCTCCCTACATGCACGACGGATCGGTGGCGACGCTCGAGGAAGTCGTCGAGTGGTACGACAAGGGGGGCCACCCCAACCCGCACCTGAGCGACAAGATCAAGCCGCTCAAGCTGACACCGCAAGAGAAGGCCGACCTCGTCGAGTTTATGAAGGCCTGCACGGGTCCGACGCCGACCGTCGAAACCAGCCGCCTTCCCGCCGACGACACCTAGGCTGGACGACGGATACCGCAGGCGCCGGTGCGGGGCTGCCCACGCCCCGTCGCCGGACGCTCGCGTCGGGCATCCCTGCCCTCCGCTCGCTCGGATGCCGCCTTCGCTTCGCCATCCTGGCTGCGCTCGGCGGCATACGCCGGCTCCTGGGGCATGGGCAGCCCCGCACCTCCCGGGCTCTGAATACCGAAGCTCGCACGATTCCTGCCGTGGTGCGTGATGGATTCCGTTGCCCCACGGCAGGCGTCATACTCGGGGGCTCGCCGCAGGCACTCCGACGCACATGAACCGCACCACGCTCCCGCTCTCCGCCGCCACACTGCCGCTGTATGCGGGCGTCGATCTCGGCGGCACGAACATCAAGGCGGCGCTGGTCGATGACACGGGGCGGATCGTCGCCTTTCACACCGAGCCGACGCATGCCACCCGCGGGCCGGAGGACGCCGCCGCCCGGATGGGTCGCGCGGTGCACGCCCTTGCCGCCCAGGCCGGCATCGCCACGGCCGATGTGGCGGCCGTCGGGCTCGGCTCGCCAGGACCGCTCGACATTCCGGCGGGCACGATCGTGCGAGCCGGCAACCTGCCCGGCTGGGATGACTTCCCACTCCGGGACCGCGTGGCCGCCCACTGCGGTCGGCCTGTGACGTTCGCCAACGACGCGAATGCGGCGGCGTTTGGTGAGTTCTGGGTGGGCTCCGGCCGAGAGGAGACGAGCCTCGTCATGCTCACGCTCGGCACGGGCGTCGGTGGCGGGATCATCGTTGGTGACTTGAACGTGGAGGGCGCCCACAGCCACGGGTCGGAATGTGGTCACATGATCGTCGATCCATCTCCCGAGGCCCGTGTGTGTCCCTGTGGCCAGCCGGGGCACCTGGAGGCCTACGCCAGCGCCACGGCGGTCGTGCGGCGGGCCGACGAGGCGATCCGGGCCGATGGCTCCGGGTCGCTGGCCCGGGCGGTCGCCGCCGGCGAGCCGCTCACGCCGATTCTCGTGGGCCGGGAATGCGCCGCGGGCGATCCGCTGGCCACGGCGATCGTGGCCGAGACGGCCCGCTGGCTCGGCATCGGGATCGTGACGCTGATGCACACGATCGACCCCGAGGCCGTGATCATCGGCGGCGCCATGACGTTCGGGGGTGAGGCCGATCCGGTGGGCAGGCTGTTCATCGAGGCGGTTCGCGCCGAGGTCCGTTTTCGCACGTTTCCGCTCCTGGCCGCCCGCACGGTGATCCGCTACGCCAGCCTCGGGGGTGACGCGGGGGCCATCGGCGCCGCCGGCCTCGCGCGGCTCTCCCATCGCGGGTAAGATTCGTCCATGCCTATCGACTGCAAACACATCCGTAATTTCTCGATCATCGCCCACATCGACCACGGCAAGAGCACGCTCGCCGACCGGCTCCTGGAGCGCACCGGCACGGTGGACAAGCGGCAGCTCAAGGACCAGATGCTCGACGACATGGAGCTCGAGCGGCAGCGGGGCATCACGATCAAGGCCCGGGCCGTGCGGATGGAATGCCGCCACCAGGGCGAACTCTACGAACTGAACCTGATCGACACGCCCGGCCACGTCGACTTTCATTACGAGGTCTCGCGGAGCCTGGCGTGCTGCGAAGGCGCGGTGCTGCTCGTCGACGCCTTCCAGGGGGTCGAGGCCCAGACGGTGGCCAACGCCTACGCCGCGATCAACCAGAACCTCGCCATCGTGCCGGTGATCAACAAGGTCGATCTCGTGCACGCCCGCGTGGACGAGGTGCTCCAGGAGATGGAGCAAAGCCTCGCCATCGATCCCACCGAGGTGATCAGGGCCAGCGCCAAGACGGGCATCGGCATCGATGAGCTATTGGCCGCGATCGTGGAGCGGATTCCGCCCCCGCAGGGCGACCCGCAGGCCACCCTGCGGGCGATGATCTTCGACAGCCACTATGACGCCTACCGCGGCGCCATCACCTACGTGCGGCTGCTCGACGGCACGATCAAGAAGGGGCAGAAGATCCGCTTCCTGCGGACGGGCGTGACCCACGACGTGCTCGAGCTGGGCCAGTTCGTGCCGCAGCGGCGGGCCTGCGACGAGCTCGTGGCCGGCCAGGTGGGCTATCTCGTCTGCAACATCAAGGACGTCAAGCAGGTCCACATCGGCGACACGGTGACGATTCCCGGCGACCATGCCGCGCCGGCGCTGGCGGGCTACAAGCCGCCGCAGCGGATGGTCTACTGCGGCCTCTATCCGAGCGAAGGGGAGAACTTCGAGGAGCTGCGCGACTCGCTCGAAAAGCTGGCGATCAACGACCCGTCGTTCGAGTACCAGCCGGAGAGCTCCGAGGCCCTCGGCTTCGGCTTCCGCTGCGGCTTCCTCGGCCTGCTGCACATGGAGATCATCCAGCAGCGGCTCGAGCAGGAGGCCGACCTCGATCTCGTGCAGACCGCGCCCAACGTTACGTACCAGATCCTCAAGACCGACGGCGAAACGATCGAGATCACCAACCCGCAGGACGTGCCCGACACCGGCCAGATCGAGGAGTTCCGCCAGCCGATCGTGCGGACGAATTTCCTCACGCCGGTGGAGCACATCGGCCCGATCATGCAGCTCTGCACCGATCGCCGCGGCACGTATCTCAAGACGGAATACCTCTCGCCCACCCGCGCGATGCTCACCTTCGACCTGCCCCTGGCCGAGGTGATCTACGACATGCACGACAAGCTCAAGAGCGTGACCCGCGGCTACGGCACGATGGACTACGAGCTGATCGGGTATTTCCCCGCCGACCTCGTCCGGCTCGACATCCTGGTCGGCGGCAAGAAGGTCGATGCCCTGTCGATCATCTGCGACCGCCGCGACGCCGACCGCCGCGGCCGGGCGATCGTGAAGAAGCTCCGCGGTGAGATCGACCGCCACATGTTCGAGATCGCCCTCCAGGCCGCGATCGGCACGAAGGTCATCGCCCGCGAGACGATCTCCGCGATGCGAAAGAACGTGACGGCCAAGTGCTACGGCGGCGACATCTCGCGAAAGAAGAAGCTGTGGGCGAAGCAGAAGGAGGGCAAGAAGCGGATGAAGAGCATCGGCTCGGTGGACATTCCGCAGAAGGCCTTCATGGCGGTGCTCGACACTGGAGCCGAGCGGCAGTAGGGGTGACGGTTCGACGCCTCTGGGGTGGGTCGGGGTTGCTCATGCCCCGAAAGCCGGACGCTCGCTACGGGCATCCATGCCCTTCGCTCGCTCGGATGCCGCCTTCGCTTCGCCATCCTGGCTACGCTCGGCGGCATACGCCGGCTCTCGGGGCATGGGCAACCCCTCACGCGATTCGTGGAGTTACGATGATTGACTCGTGGATGGTGCGTGAGGTACGCGATGCACACCAACGACAAGCCGCTCGGCCCCGTGTCTCGCGGAGGGGCGGTACAGACACCCGCCGCCGTGCGGGCGTTGGGGTGGACGAGTTTTCTCACGGATCTCTCGAGCGAGGCGATCTATCCGCTGCTGCCCGGGTTCGTGAAGGGGCTCGGGGGCACGAGTGTCGAGATCGGGCTCATCGATGGCGTCGCCAATGCCGTGGCGGCGGTCGTGCGGCTGCCGAGCGGTGCCGTCTCCGATGCGGTCGGCCGACGGCCGCTCGTGCTCATCGGCTACGGTCTGTCGGCGGTCATCCGGCCGCTGATGGGGATCGTCACGAGCCCGTTCGGCGCGCTCGTCGTGCGGGCGGCCGATCGTTTCGGCAAGGGGATCAGGTCGGCGCCCCGCGATGCGCTCGTGGCGGATCTGGTGCCACCCGAGGCACGGGGCGCGGCGTTTGGACACATCCGCGCCATGGACCATGCCGGTGCGGCGATCGGGCCGCTCGTGGCGATGCTGTTTCTGCTCGTGTTTCCCGGGCAGGAGCGGCGGCTGTTTCTCTTCGCCCTGCTGCCCGGGCTCGCCACACTCGCCGTGATCTGGCGGTTCGTGCATGATCCGCCGCGGCGGATGCCGGTGGCCGCGGCGACGGCCATCTCGACCGGCCTGAACCGCTCGCAGGCGCTCCTGCTCGTGTGCGTCGCCGTCTGGGCGCTCGGCGCGGCCAGCGAACAGTTTCTGCTGCTGCGGGCTGCCGAGATAGGCATGCCCGCGGCGTTCCTGCCGCTCGTCTGGTTTGGCATGAGCGCGGCGAAGAGCGGCGCGGCGGCGCGGGCAGGGCGGCTGGCCGATGCGGTGTCGCCACGGCTGACACTGGCGGCCGGCTGGATCGCGTTCGCAGCCGCCTACGCGGGGCTGGCCTGCACCACGAACATGGCCGCCGTCCTCGCCCTGCTCGGGCTCGTGGGGGTCGCCTACGGGATCGCCGAGCCTGCCGAGCGGGCGGTCGTGGCGGCGCTCGCAGCCGACGGCCGGCACGGCGGCGCCTTCGGCTGGTATGCCCTGGTGCAGGGCCTCATGGCCCTGCCGGCAGGACTGCTCGCCGGCTGGCTCTGGGACCGCGGGCCGCACGGGCCTGCGTTGTCATTCGCCGTCACCGCCGGCCTGGCACTGGCTGCCTGCGGCCTGCTCGCAGGAGTCATGCCGCGACGTTGAATCAGGCGCCGGCTCAGCCGATCGGGAGCACGTGCCAGCCGGCGCGGCGGCCCGCGGCGATGTCGAGCTCGGGGTCGTCACCCACGAGGACGAGCTCCGCGGGGCTGTGGCCGAGCCGTCGTTCCACCGTGCGGAAAAACTCCACCGCCGGCTTTCGCCAGCCGATCTCCGACGATGCGAAGACATGATCGGCCCAGGACAACGGCTCGATCACCGTCGCGATGCCGAACAGCCGCTCGTCGAAATTGCTCGCGAGCGCCACCGTGAGCCCGGCATCGCGGGCGGCCCGCACGAGGTCGCGTCCCGCAGGGATCGGCCGCCAGGCGTCGGGCCGCCCGAAGTGGGTCCAAAGGTCATCGAAGATCGCATCGCTCGCCGGGGCCGCGGCAAACACGTCGGCCACGATCGCCCGCCACCGTTCCCGCTCGCGGGTGCCGCTCGTGGCGAAGGGGGGCAGGGCCGCCGCATCGACCGCCTCCTGCCGCCGCCAGGCCGCCCGAAACCGGCTGCCGATATCCGCGACGTCGTGATCGATCCCGTGCCGCAGGGCCGCAGCCCGATATGCCTCGGCCACCGTCGGCGCCGGTTCGACGAGCGTGCCCACCACGTCGAACACGATCGCCTGTGCGGCGGCGGGAAACATCAGCGGCGGGGAATGAGTCCGAGGTCGAGGCCGAACACGAACATCATCAGCGTGAGGATGAGGGCGAGGCCGAGGTACGACAGCACCGCCACCACGTTCTCGCTCGGCGGCTTCCCGCGGATGAGTTCATACAACAAGAACACCATATGCCCGCCGTCGAGAACGGGGATGGGCAGAAAATTCACGACCGCCAGATTCGCGCTCAGCATCGTCAAAAACAGGAGCAGCCGTCCGAATCCCTCCTGGGCCGACCGGCCGGCCTGCTTGGCGATTTCGATCGGACCGCCCAGCAGCCGGGGGCTGATTTGGTTGCTCGTCAGCTTCTGCAGGAAGCTGGAGACGAGAGAGAGGTCCTCCATGGCCTTGCGGCTCCCGCGGGCCAGCGCCGCCCCCACCGAGCCCGCCCGCACGGTCTTGTAGATCGGGTCGAACACGAGTCCGCGGTCGACGACGAACCGGTCAGGAGCCGATGCGGCAGCGAGATCGACGTCGCGTCGGCCGGTGGCGTTTTCAACGGTGAGCCGGAGGATGGTGTCAGCCGGCACCCGCTGGAGCACGGCTGCGACGGCCACCCAGTTGGGCGCCTGCTCTGACAACTCGACACCGTCATCGGGCTCTTCCGGCTTGGTGTCGGGGTCGAGGAACCGGGCACGCACCACCGTGTCGCCGACCGCGATGCCAGCTGCGGCGGCCGGACTGCCAGGTTCGACCGCAGCCACAACGGAATCGACAACCAGCGCGACTCCCAGGGAACCGATCGAGGCGGGGCTCGCCGGCCAGTTCGCCTCGTTGTCGATCCAGGTCACGGCCCGCGGCGTGATCTCCACGGTGCGGTCAGCGGCTCCCTCGCGGCTGATCGTCAGCCTGACCGTCTGGCCAGCGCGAGCGGCGAGCCGTGCATCGAGCGTGAGTGGATCACCGATCGGTTCGCCATCCACAGACACGACGCGGTCGCCGGCCTGCAGGCCGGCTGCGGCTGCCGGCGAATCGGCCTGCACGGCCGAGATCGTCCGTGGCGTCATCACGAGGCCGGTCGTGCGGACCGCCTGCGGCGGCAACTCGATCGAAAGCGTCTCGGTCGCGCCGTCCGCCTTGTCACCCTGCGGCCGTCGTGCCACGGTGAGCGTCACGGGCTTCGACGAGGCACGCGCGAGCACGGCTATCAGCTCGGCGTACGACGCCACGGCCGTGCCATCGACCGCCGTGATCGTGTCGCCTCCTGCGAGCGCGGGCGTGGCGGCGGCTGCACCGCCGACGAGTCCCTTGCGGAGGTCGGCCGGCAGCGTGAGCGAGAGCGGGTTCGTGACGCCGATCGTCGGGGCGCCGAGGTCGGTGTCGGGCTTCAGCAGCACGGTGCGGGTGGTGTCGTCGGCGGGCCGCCGAACCGTGAAGTCGATCCCCTTGGCCACGCTGCCGACGGTGACGCCGTGCCGCAGGTCGTTGAAGATCGGATCCTTCCTGCCACCGATCGCCGTGATCTCGTCACCCGTCCGCAGGCCGGCCCGCCAGGCCGCGCCGCCGGGCCGCACGCTCGACACCTCGCAGGTCATCTCGCGAACACCGATGCCGAAGGCCAACGACGCCATCAACACGGCGAAGATCACGTTCATGATCACGCCGGCCGAAATGATCGCCATCCGCTTGGGCACGCTCTGGGCCGGGTAACTGCGGGGATCCCAGGCCGGATGTGGGCCGGCCGTCGGCTCGGGAGGCAGATCGCCGGAGAGTCGGGCCCGCTCCGCCTCGGCCGCAGCCGCCGCGGGGTTGTCGTCCTGGCCGAGCATCTTCACGTAGCCACCGAGCGGCAGGGCGCCGATGCCATACTCCGTCTCGCCCCACTTGAAGCTGCAGAGCTTCGCGCCGCCGACATCGAAGCCGAGATAGAACTTCTCGCACTTCACGCCGCAGGCCTTGGCCACGAGGAAGTGGCCCAGTTCGTGCACGAAGATCACGAACCCCAGGCCGCCGGCGACCTGGAAGATAACCCACCAGTTGGCTGGCTGGGACAGCCATTCCACCCACGACGCTGCGATGCAGGGAGCGAGTCCGATCAGACCATTGCCCACTTGACGACCTCCTGTCTGGCCCAGGCGTCGAGCCGCAGCACCTCGTCGAGGGTCGGCTCCGCCTGATGCGGATGCTCGTCGAGCAGCCGCGCACAAATGTCCGTGATGTCGGTGAATGCGATGGCGCCGTCGAGGAAGCCGCGCACGGCCTCCTCGTTGGCGGCGTTGAGCACGGCGCCGGCCGTGCCGCCGCGTGCCGCTGCTTCGTATCCCAGACGCACGGCCGGGAACCGCTCGAGATCCGGGGGCTCGAAGTCGAGCCGCGCCGCCTGCGTGAAGTCCATCCGCCGCGCCGGACCCGGCAGCCGCTCGGGATACGACAGCGCGTATTGAATCGGGAGCCGCATGTCGGGCGGGCTGAGCTGCGCGATCACCGAGCCGTCGACGAACTCCACCAGCGAGTGCACGATCGACTGCGGGTGAACCACCACGCCTAGCTTCTCGGCCGGCACGTCGAAGAGCCAGCGGGCCTCGATCAGCTCCAGCGCCTTGTTCATCATCGTGGCGGAGTCGACCGTGATCTTCGGTCCCATCGACCAGGTCGGATGCCGAAGCGCCTCGGCCGGCGTCACCGTGGCGAGCGACTCGCGGGATCGCGTGCGAAACGGTCCCCCGCTGGCGGTGAGCAGAATGCGGGCAACCTCGGTCGATCGTCCCGAGCAGAGGGCCTGGTGGATGGCGGAGTGTTCGCTGTCCACCGGGAGGATCGTCGCCCCGGAGTCCGCAGCCAGCCGCATGACGAGCGGCCCGGCCATCACGAGCGTCTCCTTGTTGGCCAGGGCCACGGTCTTGCCTGCCGACACGGCCGCCCAGGTGCTCCGGAGGCCCGCGGCCCCGACGATCGCCGACACGACCCGATCGACGACCGGCGCTGCCACGAGGTCGTCGAGCGCCTCTTGGCCCACCGCCAGCTGCGTGCCCGGCGGGAGGCTATCGGCCCCGATCTCGGCGGCGGCGGTGGGATCGGTCACGACCACCCACCGCGGGCGAAACTCCCGCGCCTGTTCGAGCAGGACGCCGACGCTTCGGTGGGCTGCGAGCAGGTGCGGCACGAACCTGCCGCCGGAGGCGGCGATTACGTCGAGCGTGCTTTTTCCGATGCTTCCGGTCGAACCGAGAACGGCGACGGCGAGCCCGCCCCAAGGCGGCCGTGTCGGCGTCGGTGGCCCCGCGGGGGCGGAACCGCTGGGGCGGAAGGGCATGATGGGGGGCAGCGTGGTGGGACGAGACCTGACAAAATCTTAAAAAATCCCCGGCTCAACTTCCACATCGACTTGGCTGAGGCCGCGACTGCCGTCCGCCTGCCCGGTTCCCGGGACGATACCGATGGTTTGTCGGGCGGTCTGCCCGCACTTACGATTGAAGTCGGCGGAGTTTTTCCTGCGGCACCCCCCGGACACCCGATGACAAAACGACGTGAAACCCCCAAGCGGCCAGGCGACCGCCGGCCGGCGCTCGGTGGGAACCTGGTCTGGTCGCTGATCGCTGCCGGGGCGGCCAGTCTCTTCGCCCTCAGCCTGGTCGGCACGACGCCCGATCTCGAGCTCCCCTATAGCGACCTGGAGCGGCTGATCGCCGCGGCCGACGCCGCTCCCGGTGAGCAGTGGGTGACCGTCGAGCGAAACGGCGTGTCGGGCCGCTCGGAGTCCAGCTACAGCGGCCTCCACGACGTGGTGATCGGGGCGTTTCAGGTGTCGGGGAAGATCCGCGAGCCCAAGCCGGTCAAGGCCGGCAGCGAGAGGGATGAGCGGGAGGCCGGTCCCGGGGCTGGACCGACGGTCGTTCGGCGGTTCACCACGGCCAAGCTCCCCAGCGAGAATTCTGAGTCGGAGCTGATGAAGCTGCTCAAGGAGCACGATGTGCCCTTCCGGTACGAGGATCCGCCGAGCCCGTGGCGGAACTGGCTGCCGATGCTCATGCTCACCGGCCTGTTCGGTCTGCTGCTGTTCGTGATGATGCGGCGGCTCGGCGGAGCGGGCAGCCCGATGGCCTTCGGCCGCAGCCGCGGCAAGATGTATGCCCAGGAGGATCTGGGGATCACGTTCGACGACATCGCCGGGATCGACGAGGCCGTCGAGGAACTGCGGGAGGTCGTCGAGTTCCTCCGCAGCCCCGAGAAGTACCAGACGCTCGGCGGCCACATCCCCAAGGGTGTGCTGCTCGTGGGGCCGCCGGGCACGGGCAAGACGCTCTTGGCCAAGGCGATCGCGGGTGAGGCCGGCGTGCCCTTTTTCGGGCTGTCGGGCAGCGACTTCGTCGAAATGTTCGTGGGCGTGGGGGCCGCCAGGGTCCGCGACATGTTTCAGCAGGCGGCGGCCAAGGCCCCCTGCATCATCTTCATCGACGAGCTCGATGCGCTCGGCAAGACTCGCGGCACGAGCGTCGTCGGCGGCCACGATGAGCGGGAGCAGACGCTCAACGCGCTGCTCGTGGAGATGGACGGCTTCGGCAGCAACAGCGGCGTGATCGTGCTCGCGGCCACCAACCGGCCGGAAACACTCGATCCGGCCCTCCTGCGGCCGGGCCGGTTCGACCGCCACGTGCTCGTCGATCGGCCCGACGTCCGCGGCCGCGAGGCGATCCTCCGCGTGCACATCGCCAACGTGAAACTCGATCCGAACGTCGACGTCGAGCAGATCGCCCGCATCACGTCGGGCTTCGTGGGAGCGGATCTCGCCAACCTCGTCAACGAGGCGGCGCTGCTCGCGGCCCGCAACAATAAGACGGCCGTCGGCATGGAGGAGTTCAACGAGGGCGTCGAGCGGGTGACGGCCGGGCTCGAAAAGAAGAAGCGGGTGATTCACGAGGACGAGAAGAAGCGGGTCGCCTACCACGAGGCGGCCCATGCCCTCGTGGCATTTTCCCTGCCCAACACCGATCCCGTGCATAAGGTGTCGATCATTCCCCGCGGCCTCGCGGCCCTTGGCTACACGATGCAGCGGCCGGAGGACGACCGCTACCTGCTCACGCAGAGCGAGCTCGAGAGTCGGATCCAGGTCCTTCTGGCAGGCACGATCGCCGAGGAGCTGGTGTATGCCGACGTCTCGACCGGGGCCCAGAACGACCTGGAGCGGGCCAGTGAGATCGCGCGGTCGATGGTGATGGACTACGGCATGAGCCGTCTGGGCCGCGTCACCTACCGCGAGAACCCGCGGTCACCGTTCCTCGCCGGCGCGGGGGCCGAGCTGCCGGCCGCCCGCAGCCACAGCGAACAGACGGCCCGCGAGATCGACGAGGAAGTCCGGCGGATCATCGATGCCTCGATGGAGAAGGTGCGGCGGATCATCGAGGCACGCCGCGCCGCCCTCGAGGCGGTGACGGGGCGGCTGATCGAGTGTGAGGTGATCGACGGCGCCGAGCTGAAGGCCATCGTGGATGCCGCCATGGGCGTGCCCCAGATCGTGCCGGGCACCGACACCGACCGTCGTCCGCCGCGGCCGGCGGCCGATCCCGAGGCGGCGGCCGGCTCGGCCGAGGCCTGAGGCCCACCCGCAGCCATGCAGCCAGGCAGGGGCGTGGCCCGGCAACCAGCACGACCGGCACATGCTGTGCGAGCGGCAGCGGCCTCCAGCCCGGGCGGGCTGACGGCCGAATGAACCGGTAGGTTTCCGCGGCGGTTCGCCTGTGGACCTCCATTCCAACCCGTTCAGTCGGTCTCGCGTCCCATGTGGAAGAGTGTGTTGTTGGCGTCCGGCATCTTCGCGACGCTCGTCGGCATCGAGATGCTGCTCATCGATTCGGCCATCATCCTGCCGATCGACGGCCGTGGCACGCCGCGGCAGTTCACCGCCCCGGACTGGGCGCCGTGGACGCTCCTCTCCGCCGGCGCCGTGACGATCCTCCACCTCTGCACATCGACGAAGGGGGCATCGCCCGCACCGCCGGCCCGGTTCCACGGCTAGGCGGACCGTCGCGGAGTGGGCGGACGACGCCTCCGCGCTAGGATTCGAGTGGGTAGCCGCATGATCGCCACCGCCACTCGTCCACGTCGCGACACCGTCATCTACGACGGGCACTGTCGGTTTTGCCGGAGTCAGATCGCCCTGCTGCGGCGGCTCGATCTGGCAGGCAGCCTCGACTACGTGTCGCAGCACGATCCGGCCGTGCCACGGGATTTTCCGGAACTGTCGGCCGACGACCTGCACGCGCAGATGTATGTGGTCGATCGCAGAGGTCAGGCCCGGGGCGGCGCCGAGGCGGTGCGGTATCTGTCGCGGCGGCTGCCGCTGCTCTGGCCGCTGGCGGTGCCGTTGCACGTGCCGGGAAGCCTGCCGCTGTGGTCGGCGGCGTATCGGTTCGTGGCCCGCCATCGCTTCCGCATCGCCGGCAGTTGCGACGATGGCACCTGTCGGCTGCCGCGTTGAAGAATCCCCAGGCTTGCGCCTTGGGGCTTTCTTGTGACGTCCTTATTCGGCGTCGTCGCCGCTCTCGGCATCCGAAGCGCCGATGTCCTTCAGCAGCCGGGTCATCGTGTTGGCGTGCACACCGAGCAGCTTCGCGGCCTTGGCCTTGTGGCCGCGGGTGATCTCGAGGGCTTCCTTGATGGCCTGCTCCCGCAGCTTGGCAAGATCGAGGCAGGGGAGCTTGCCGGACGATGCCGGAGCATTCGAACGCACCGGCACCTTCGGCTCGGTCTGCAACACATACGCCTGCTCGATCACGTGTTCGAGTTGCCGCACGTTGCCAGGCCAGTGAAACCCGCAGAATTCCGCGAGCGCGTCGGCAGTCGGCTGCCAGACGGGAAGCCGGTAGCGGTCGGAGAACTTCTGGGCGAAGAACTCGATGAACAGCGGGATGTCTTCCTTCCGCTCACGGAGCGGCGGCACCCGCAGCTCGATCATGTTGAGCCGGTAGTAGAGATCCTCGCGGAACGCGCCTTTCTCGACTTCCTGCTCGAGATCGCGATTGGTGGCCGCAACGATCTGCACATCGATCGGCACGGGCTCCGTGGCGCCGACGGGAATCACCTCGCGCTGCTGGAGCACGCGAAGCAGTTTGGGTTGCAGTTCGGGCGGCATTTCCCCGATCTCGTCGAGGAACACCACGCCGCCTTGGGCCGCGCGGAAGATGCCGAGCGAGCGACCGGCAGCACCGGTGAACGCTCCCTTCTCGTGGCCAAAGAGCTGACTCTCGGCAAGCGTCGGTGTGAGCGCTGCACAGTTGACGGGGATGAACGCCTTGGAACGGCGCGGGCCGCTGCGATGTAGAAGTCGCGCCCAGAGTTCCTTGCCCGTGCCGGTCTCTCCGCTCACGAGCACGGTGCACTCGACCTCGGCGGCCCGCTCGATCGACTTCGCGATCCGCCGCATCGCAGCGTTGGAGCCAAGCACCCAGTTCGAGGTCGAGGCGGCCGGTGGCAGGCTTGCGCCGCGATCTTCGAGCGCCACCGCAGGATCGAGCGACCCACCGCGCGGATCGCGTCCCGCGGATTCACTCGCGCGGAAACTCAGGGGGCGTATGGCCATGATCTGCTGCCCTGCGATCGGTTTGGGGAAATCGGATCCAGCGAAGGTGTCCGGCCCGGCTCGACACCTGAAAGTATCACGGCTCCCGAGGGCGGTTGCAATGTCCCGGCCCGGGGATTTCCAGGATTTTCCCGGCCCCGACCCCCCGCCGTCGGAAACCTGGTGGATTCCGCTGAGAAACCGGGTTATTTGGGTCGCTCCGCGTCCTGCCGCACCCCCCAGAACATCAGGTGCTGCCAGGGGAGGCGGTCGAATTCCCGGGCCAGTTCAAACCCGGCGGGCTCCAGTTCAGCCCTGACCTGGGCCTTCGTCATCTTATGGAGCGGCTTGATCGGCACGGCCGCATCCTCGCCACGGAACTCCGCCAGCACGAGCCGGCCTCCGTCGGCAAGGCTCTCGCGGATCCGGGCGAGCATGGCCTCGGGATGCGAGAACTCGTGGTAGACATCGATGCAGAGCACGACGTCGACCTCACCGGCGGGAAGCCGGGGATCGATCGGCGTGCTCAGCACCGGTCGGATGTTTCGCAGTCCCTCCGCCGCCGCCCGTTCGGCGAGCATTCGGAGCATCTCGGGCTGGATGTCGACGGCATAGACGGTGCCCCGGGGGCCGACCTGACGGGCCAGTTCGACGGTGTAGAAGCCGTTGCCGCAGCCGAGATCGCACACGGTCTGTCCGGGCTTGATGGCGAGCGCCTCGAGCAGCATCCGGCAGTCTTCCTCCCGCTGGCGACTCTCGCGCACGAGCCACGGTGCGCCCGTGTAGTGCATCGTCTGCGCGATCTCGCGGCCCATGTGGTGGGTCTGCGCGGGCGGGATCGGCTCAGCGCGGTCGATCGCCAGATCGATCGGTACCGCGGGCGGCGCGATGACGGCCTGCCCGTGGGCGAGACCCGCCCCGAGCACACCAGCGATCATCGCAAGCAAGAGATGGCTGCGCATGCCGAGCAGTGTACCCGGCTGGGCGTCAGGCGGCTGCCGCGGGGATGGCCGGCAGGCCGGCGGCGTCGCAGAAACTGGCGATCGTGATGCCGTGTCGCTCGGCGCACGAGGCGAGTGCCGGCCGATCGACGAGGATCGTGCGGCCCGCTTCGATCGCCAGCACCGTGGCACCGGCCGCGGCGAGCGACTCGAGCGTGCCGATGCCGATCGTGGGCATGTCGAACCGCAGGTCCTGCTGCGGCTTGGCGACCTTCACCACCACCATCCCGCCGGTCGGACAGAGCGATCCGGCGCGGCGGATGCAGGCGTCGGTGCCTTCGATCGCTTCGAGCGCGAGTGGCGCCCGGTTTTTCACGACGACGGTCTGGCCGATGTCGAGCCTGCCGAGCTCCTTCGCCAGCCGCCAGCCGAAGGCGACGTCGGCCTCCTGCCGGGTGGTGAGCGGTCGGCCGGCGAGCACCCCTTCGCCGGCGAGCAGCTCGGGCGCGAAGTCGGTGGCCGGGCAGATCGTCACGCCGCGGGCATCGAAGGCGGCGGAGATCGCGCCGAGCAGCGAGTCGTCGCGGTTGTCGCGGCGGCGGCTCACGAAGTGGGGCCAGAAGGTCTTCAGGCCCACCCAGTCGGGCAGGTTTCGCACCCACGCGGCCCGGCCGAAGAGCGTGGTCTTGTGGATCTTGCCCGCCATCGTCGCGCGGCGCACGCCGTGACTGCGGAAGAAGTCGATCGCCTTGCCGATCTCGGCCACGCCCACGTCGCCGTAGGCGTCGGCCAGGGGCTCCAGCGCCGCATCGGCGTGGTCACGGATTGCGAGGATCGCCGTGCGGCCGCCGCGGCGACGGATCGCTTCGGCGACGACGACGGGATACCGGCCCCAGCCGGCGAGGATGCCGACGGTTTCGCCGGCGAGTGAGAGCGTGGTCATGGTCTTCGTCTCTGTCGTCTCACGCGGCCCGGGAAGTGGCGTCTTTCTGTTCGAGGATGGAAACGCGATTTACGAGGTCCTTGAGATCCTTGCGCATCTCGGGGAGCTTGCTCATCGTCGCGAGCTGCAGCTTGCGGTCGCGGAGGTCGATGGCCGGCTCGCCGAGCACGGTCTTGCCGGGCTCGACGTCGTTCGACACGCCCGAGCGGGCGCCCAGCACGGCCTTGTCGCCGATGTGCACGTGGTCGCGGACGCCCACCTGGCCCGCCATCACCACCCAGTCACCGGTGGTCGTGCTGCCGGCCACGCCGACCTGCGAGCAGATCATGTTGTGGCGGCCGAGCCGGCAGTTGTGGGCGATCATCACGAGGTTGTCGAGCTTGGTGCCGGCGCCGATCACCGTCGGGCCGTAGGTGCCGCGGTCGATCGTCGTGCCCGCGCCGATCTCCACGTCGTCGGCGATCTCCACCCAGCCAAGTTGGGCCGAGATCCGGTAGCCATCGGCCGTGGGCTTGTAGCCGAAGCCGTAGGCGCCGAGCACGGCGCCGGCATGGATGATGCAACGGCTGCCCACCCGCGTGTTCTCGTAGAGCACGGCGTTGGGAAAGATCTCGGTATCGGCGCCGATCCGCGTGCCCGCCATCAGGTGCACGCCGGCGTGGATCGTGGATCCGGGGCCGATTTCGACATCGGGCCCCACCGTGGCGAAGGCGTGGATCTCGGTGTCGGCGGCCACCCGTGCCGAGGCATCGACTGCAGCCTGCGGGCTCACGCCCGTTCGTGCCCGCTGCCGTGGCGGATGGAAGTGAAGGATCGTGGTGGTGAAGGCGGCGTGCACGTCGGCCACTTCGATCGAGGGGCGGTCGAGCGGGCCGGTGCCCTCGGGCACGATCGCCGCGCCGGCGCGGCTCTTGGCGAGCAGGTGAAGCCGCTCGGCCTTGTCGACGAGCGTGACGTCGGTCGCCGAGGCTGTTTCGAGCGTCGCGGCGCCGCTCAGCGACAGGCCGCTATCGCCCGTGAGCCTGCCGCCTACGAGGTCTGCCAATTCCCCGAGTGTGATCGACATCGCAGCAACTCCCTGCAAGACATCCTGGGTGTCATCCGGCCTGCGGTGCCTGGCGCAGGCGGGCGGCGGAAGGTAGGGAGTAGGGGCTCCGGCCGCAAGACCGCGGGCAGGCCGCGAAATCGCTGCTGGCCCGCAGCCCGGTCACGCCGTGACCGAAAAAACAGCATGTCACGGCGTGACATGCCCACGGTAGCCCGGTCACGCCGTGACCGGAGAAGCCCGCCAGTCACGGCGTGACTGGCCCACCACCCTCAGGTCACGAGGCCCGGCTCGGTCTCGAGGTCATCCTCGGTCTCGCCGGCGGTGGCGAGCGAGCGGGGGGGCCAGAAGGCGATCGCGAGCACCGCGGCGGCCGCGAGGGCCATGAACGTGGGCACGAGGAAGAGCTGCCGGTAATCGACCGTGCCATCCGTCGTGAGCCGACTCTGGAGCGGGATGAAGAGCCACTTGGCTGCCAGGTCGCCCAGGCCCAGCACGAGCAGGTTGAAGAGGCTCTGGGCGCTCGACCGCACGTCCTTGGGGAACGCGGCGTCGATGAAGATGTAGAGCGTGGCGAAGAAGAAGGCGTAGCAGATGCCGTGGAGCACCTGCACGGCCACGATCACGGCCTGGCTCTGGGGGAAGAGCGCGAAGACGGCGAACCGGGCGGCGTGGCCCAGAATGCCGAGGATCATCGTCGTCTTCCAGCCGAGTCGGGCGAGTACGGCGCCGAGCACCGCCATCGTGAGGATCTCGGCCACCTGCCCGATGCTCATCACGGGCATGATCCACTCCGGCTTGATGCCGACGGCCTGGCTCTTGAGAAAGTCGCCGGCCATCACGAAGTAGCCGTTGTGGATCACGGCATCGATGAAGGTGACGATGAAGAGCACGAGCAGGTAGGGATGAGCCAGGAACTTTGTCGCCTTGAGCCAGGCGAACCCGCTGTCGCCGGGCACCGCCCGCTTCGGCGGCGTATGCGGCAGAAGGAGGCTGTAGGCGGCGAGGGCGAGCGACGTGACTCCCGCCACGAGGAAGATGCTGCGGCTTGCGGCCACGGCCTCGGCGCCGGTCTTGCCTTGAAGGATGAAGTAGAGCGGCCAGGCGGCGAGGATCCAGCCGATCGTGCCCCCCATCCGCACCAGCCCGAATTCCTTCTGGGCGTTTTTCATGTGGGTGAAGGCGATCGAATTGGACACCGAGATCGTGGGCACGTAGAGCAGGGCGTGCACGAGCATCAGACTGAAGAACGTGCGGAAGTCGCGGGCCCAATACATGCCCAGGATCGCCAGGCCGCCCACGAGATGGCTCACGGCCATGAATCGCTCGGCCGCGAACGTGCGATCGGCGAACTGGCTGGAGAAGAAGATTCCCATGATCGAGGCGATGGCGAAGGCGCTGCCCACCCAGGCGATCTCGGTGCCGCTGAACCCGAGGCCACCATCGGCCACGGCGGCCCCCATGTAGCCCCAGATCAGGGGCAGCCACGCGCCCCAGATCGCGAACTCCAAAACCATCATCAGCCAGAGACGAAACGTCGGCGCGGGGGATTTGTGTGTGTTCATGGGGCAAGAGGATAGCAGGCGATCCCGGCTACCGCCCACGCACGTCCGCGAGGCCCCCGTCCACGCCGAGCACCTGTCCGGTGATCCAGCCCTGGGCCGGATCGAGGAGAAACGCGATCGCCCGGGCCACGTCCTCCGGTTCGCCGAGCCGGCCGAGCGGGTGCATGCCCACCGAGGCCTTCTCGGCCAACTCGTTGGCCACCAGGCCCTTCGTGAGCGGTGTCCGCGTGAGGCCGGGGGCCACGGCGTTGAACCGGATCTTCTGCCTGGCGTAGGTGGCTGCCGCCGAGAGCACGAGACCGATGATGCCCGCCTTCGCCGCAGCGATTGCCTCGTGGTTGGCGAGCCCCACGCGGGCCGCCGCGCTCGACACGAGCACCACCGAGCCGCCGTCGGTTTTCAAGTGTCGGCCAGCTGCCCGCACGCAGCCAAAGGCACTCGAGAGATTCGCGGCCAGCGTGGCCTGCCAGTCGGCGGTGGACGTGAGATGGGCCGGCTTCAGGATCAGTGAGCCGACGCAGTTGGCGATGCCGTCGAGGCCACCGAGGGCGGCGGCGGCGGCATCCGCGCAGGCGTCCACCTGATCGGGATCGGACGCATCGACGGTGCCGCAGGGCATGCCGAGTTCATCGGCCACGGTCGCCAGCCGGCTCGGATCGCGGCCGGCAAGAAACACCTGCGCCCCGCCCTGCACGAGCTGCCGCGCGAGAGCCGAGCCGATGCCACCCGACCCGCCGATCAGGAGTATCCGTTGCGTCACAGCCAGTCGCCCACGGTCTGCTCGAGCCGGGCCTCGGCCGCCATCTCGCGGAGCTTCTCCATGGCGCGGGTCTGAATCTGCCGGATCCGTTCCTTGCACACGCCCATCTGTGAGCCGAGCTCACGGAACGTCCGCGGCGGCTTGCCATCGAACCCGAACCGGGCCACCACGATCTTCCGCTCGCGGGGCTCCAGTTCATCGAGGAACCCCGAGAACAGCTCCTTGAGCATGCCGATCTGCTCGGCGGAGTGATACTCGGTCGTGTCGGGGTCTTCGGCCCGCGACTTCAGCGCCTCGTCGTCGCTCACGAACCGCTTCCGTTGCTGACGGCCGCGGTGCGAGATCCTGTAAAAATGTCGCTGGATGGCATACGTCGCGTAGGTGCTGAAGCGGTTGCCGAGGGCGAAGTTGAACTTCTCGACGGCCCGCATCAGGGCCACGTTGCCCTCGCTGACAAGTTCCTCGAACGTCCACGAGGTATCGACGAACTTCTTGGCGATCGACACGACGAGCCGCAGGTTCGACGTGATCAGGATGGCCTTCACCGTATCTGCCTCGGTGAGCCAACCCTCGATCTGTTCGATCTGCCGAAGCGTGGCCCGCTTCTTGTCGAGGCGGCCACGGGTCGAGGCGGCGCGGAACTTCAGCCAGTTCATCCTCCGGAAGTAGTACTGCTCCTCGTCCTTCGTGAGCAGCCGGGTCTGGTAGAGGCTGGCGAGATAGGGGGTGAGGCCTTCGCCGCGGGCGGGCTCACGGTCGTGGGTCTCGAGCGGCACCGCCGCGTCGGCCGGGGGCGTGGAGGCGAGGGACTCGGCGTCGGCCTTGAGGAACTGCCGACAGGGGATGTACTCGATCAATCGATCGAAGAGTTGCGTCCGGCGAGCCTTGAGAGCTTCCCGCTGGGCGGCGTCGGCTAAGGACGTGCGGGTCGGCTTGGACATCCGACCGGTGGTTGCGGACCTGCGGGCTTTGGTGAGCGAAATAGCCTTTTTGGCGAGGGCGATCACGGTGGTCCTCCTGGCAGCCAGCCGACGAGTCGTCTGTGTGTCTGCCAGGG
>JAPOJV010000167.1 GCA_029978085.1 bacterium | reverse complement strand
GTGGCCCGACAGGCCGAGCCTGCCGCCCAGGCTGCCGTGCTCGCGGCGCTCGACCGGATCGACCCGAAGTCGCTCGACGTCGCCGGGAGGATCGACCTGGCCCGCGCGTATGAGCTTGCGCTCGTGCGGCTCGGCGAGCCGACGGCCGACGTGAAGGCCCGGATCGCATCGCGGTTCGCGCCGCTCTTCCCCTCGGGCTCGTTCGACCTCGACCGCGAGCTGTCGAGTCTGCTCGTGGCGGTGCGGGCGCCGGGCATCGTGTCGAAGCTCGTGGGCATGCTGGCGGCGCCGACCGAGTCGGCTGCTGCGACGAATCTCGCCCCGAACGAAGACGACCTGCGGCGGCTCATCGACCGCAACAAGGGCTACGGCGGATCCGTGAAGGCATCGCTCGAGAAACGATCCGACCTGCTCCAGATCCACTATGCGTACGCGCTCCGCACCGTGAAGGAGAAGGACGCGTGGACGATGGCCGATCGCAAGGGCTACTACGAATGGTTCAGTCGGGCCCGGGAATGGGCCGGCGGCAATAGTTTTCGCAAGTTTCTCCTCAACATGGAGAACGAAAGCCTGGCCGGCATGACCGAGACGGAGAAGCTCGCGCTCGAGACGCTCGGCGCGAGAAAGGCCTACACGCCGCCGCCGCTGCCGAAGCCCGAGGGGCCTGGAAAACCGTGGACGTTCGAGGAGGTGATGGCGGCCGCCGACAAGAGTCTGGCGAGCGGTCGCGACTTCGAGCATGGCAAGCGGACGTTTGCCGCCGCTCGGTGCGTCGTCTGCCATCGGTTCGGTGAGGATGGCGGCGCGACGGGCCCCGACCTCACGCAGGCCGCGGGCCGGTTTCAGGTAAAGGACATGGTCGAGGCGATCGTGCACCCGAGCAAGGTCGTGTCGGATCAATACAAGGCGAGCATCGTGCAGACCGTGGACGGCAAGGTGCACACGGGCCGGATCGTGGCCGAGACGCCCGATCATCTCACGATCATCACCGACCCCGAGAACGCGACGAAGTTCGTCCAGGTGCCGCGGTCCGACGTGGAAGAGATCATCGCGGCGACCGAGTCACTGATGCCGAAGGGGCTGCTCGACCAGCTCAACGAGGCCGAAGTGCTCGACCTCGTCGCCTACACCCTCTCTCGCGACAACAAGAACGACGCCCGCTTCCGGAAGCAGTAGCGTTCACTCGCTCTCGGTCACGGAAAGCCGGAATCGGTACAAGATCGAGGAGCAGGTGGACTGAGTCTTCGAGGTCCACCGCGACGAGCCAATTCGGCGTTGGAACGGCGGACGAAGAACTTCTGCCGGTCCGGCAGTGCCCCTGTGGTGGCGTCTCCATCTCGTTCTGCTTGCATGCTGCACGACGGCATCGGCCCGCGCGGGAGGAGGCGTTCGTCTGACCTCGGCACGGTTGGTCGCTGGAGTCAAGAAACTTGCCTCAACGGGTGGCTGGGGCGGTGCGGATGGACTATTCTCCCGCGTCGTCCCGGGGGCGTGTCCGCTGCTGGCCATCTTCATGAGTCGCTGCCTGCCTTCGTCTGTCATACGCCCGGGCCTGTTCGTGGCCGCGGCATGGGCATCGTCTGCTGCGATCGCCGAGACGTCGCGGTATGCCGTGCCGTGGGCTGGCGGCACGATCGCCCCGGGCAACACTGTCGTGATCGAGGATGGGGGCAGCATTACGGACGACGTGGTCGCCGACGGCATGCTGCGGTTCGAGCGGTCTGACACGCTCACGGTGAGCAGCACGATCTCCGGCACCGGCAGCCTGGCTATCGCCGGCACGGGCACGGTCGCGGTCGCCGGTCTGGCATCGGGCACCGCGCACTTCGATCTCGCGATCAGCGTTCCCAGCGGGCAATTGCTCATCGGTAGCACAGGCACGAATCCGTTGACGCTCGGCCGGTCGGGCATCGGGTCGATCGACGTGTCTGGCGGCCTGATGAAGAATGGCAACGCGGCCTTGGGAGCGGCCCCGGGCGGCTACGGCACGGCGACGGTCAGCAGCGGCACCTGGGAAAACCGCGTGTTGCAGATCGGCCAGTCGGGAACCGGAACGCTCGCGGTAGTGGGCGGGCGCGTGTCCGCCACCACCGGTGCGATCGGTTCGTCGGGTGGTGTCGGCGATGTCATTGTCAGCAGCGGCACATGGATCAATTCATCACAGCTGACCATCGGCGGCAATTCCACCACCATCGGTACGGGTTCGCTCACGATCACGGGTGGCCGCGTAAGCACCAATACGCATTCGGTCGCCTTCGGCGACGGAAGCGTAGGCACGGTGGTCATGAGCGGCGGGGAGTGGAACAGCAATCTCGCGCTGCACATCGGCCGCTCTGGCTCGGGCACACTGGCGATGACCGGGGGCCTGGTCACGGCCGCCAGCGGGACGATCGGCACGAGTTCGACCGGTGTTGGCACGGCGACGATCACGGGCGGCACCTGGTCAACGACCAGCGGGCTCGTCATCGGCGGCGCGGGCACTGGCACGCTCGCGATTTCGGGGGACGGGGCGACTGGTGGCACCGTGATCGTGGGTGGCACGCTCTCCCGCGGTGCCGCGGGAACGATCACGCTCGGCCCGGGGGGCAGGCTGCAGATCGGCTCGGGCACGACCACAGGCGTCCTTGCCACAGATCTGGTCAATGACGGCGCGCTCGTGTTCGCGCCGAGCGGCACAAGCGTGCTCTCGAAGGCGGTGAGCGGCACCGGCACACTCACAATGGCCGGCCCTGGCAGGCTCGTCGTGGCCGGCACGAGCGGGATGTCGGGCGCCACGACCGTTGGCGCAGGCTCACTGCTTGTGAACGGCGCACTCGGCAGCACCGCCGTCTGGGTCGAGGCGGGCGGTCTGCTGGGCGGCACGGGCGCAATTCCTGGCGCGATCACGGTGAACCGTGATGCCACGCTGGCACCTGGGGCGAGCATTGAGACGCTCCTCACGGGCGACGTCACCTGGCTCAACGGCTCGACATTCGCGGTGGAAGTCGATTCCTCCGTGCCGCTCTCCGTCGCAGCCGACCTGCTGAAAGTGGACGGTGACGTTTCGATCTCTGGCACGGTATCGCTCGATCTGGTCGATCTCGCGGCGAGCCCTGCCCTCTTTCCCGCCGGCACGACGCTGTCGCTCGTGAGCTATTCGGGCACCTGGAACGGCGGGCTCTTCAGTGTGGACGGGGTTCCCATCGCCGACGGCGGCAGCCTCACGCTTGGGTCGCAGCTCTGGACGATCGACTACGACGCGACATTCGGCGGCACGAACTTCACCAGCGAGTTCCTCCCGGGTGGCCGGTTCGTGAACCTCACGGTCGTTCCCGTGCCCGAACCCGCCGCGCTCGGCCTCCTCCTCGCCGGCCTGTGCTGCGCCGCAGGCCCATTGCTCCGCAACCAGCACTATGTAGCCCGGTCACGCCGTGACCGGACGACAACTCGTCACTCCCGGTAGCGCTTCGGGCTTTGGCCCACCCAGCGCTTGAACGCCCGGGAGAACACCGGCGCGTTCTCGAAGCCGACCTGCTCCGCGATCGCCTCGATCTTGTCCTGCGTCGTGTCGAGGAGTTGCTGGGCCCGCTCGATCCGCAGCGACGTCAGATGCTGCATCGGGCTGCGGCCCAGTTCACGGAGGCAGACCCGCCGAAACTGTTCCTTGCTCGCCCGATACCGAGCGGCCAGCGTGTCCAGCGTCCAGTCGGCGGCGAGGTCGTGGGCCACCTCGTCCCACACCTTCCAGAGCCGATCGTCCACGTGCCAGGGCTGGGCAATCCGCTTCGCTTCGCCGTGGGCCAGCTCGATCCAGTGATGCAGCAGCCGCTGCTCCTTGCCCCCCTCCCACTCGGCCCGGAGCCCGGACAGGATCCGCCACAGCACGTCGGCATCGCACCGCACCCGCACCGGCGACGCCGCCGACACCAGCGGCCGTACGTGCTCCGGCTCGTCATAGCGAATCCAGGCGAACCGCCACCGGGATCCATGCACGGCGTGAAAGGCGTTGAGCACCCGCGGCGGCGCGAGGCAGGCCACTCCCGCCCGGCTCGCCTGCCAGCGGCCATCGAGCAGGATCCGCCCGCGACCCTCGTGGCCGACCATCACGAAGCTGCCCGACGGCTGCACCCGCACGCGGCGATAGGGAACGGCCACGTCCGACAGGCCGAGGTGCAGGATTCGGTGGACGGCCAACTCCGGGCACTCGTTGCGGTGCACCGACCAGAGTCGGGTGCCGGGCCCATCGACGGTGGTTTCGGTGAGGTCGAGGTGGATTTCGGTCATGGACGGGCTCACCATCTCGGCCCAGGGCTTGAAATCACAACCACTCTGGAACGCTCGCGAGTCGTTGAGCCATCTGCCGGAGACGTCGATCCCGGGTCCAGAGGGCGTGCCTGTGGCTCATGGCTGCCCAGAGCAGATGGAGATCGATCAGGCCCAGCCCCTTGCCGTGCAGGCGGTGCCGGTCGATGAAGCCGAGGATTTCGGGATGGGTCGCCTGGGTGGCCTGAGGCAACGCCTCGAGCAGACTCAAGACCTCGTTGCGGTGGATGAGTGATCCGCACGCCAGTTCGCCAATGACGAGTGGATGGCAGACGACGTCTCCACGCTCCAAAAGCGCGACCGCTCGGCCATCGCCGTGACGGAGGTGGTCGATCCACACCGACGTGTCGAGCAGCACCACTCAGCCTGGCCTCCGGCGTGGGATGGGCCGAAGCCGAGGCTCGCTTCCCCCACGCGCCGCCAGTTCCCGGGCCGATTCCCGGGCGATCAGCGCCTCGAGTCCAAGCCGCACGAGCTCCGTCTTCTGTCGCACGCCCGTCAGTCGGGCCGCCTTCGCCAAGGCCTTCTCGTCGATGTTGAGGGTGGTTCGCATGCATCTATTTTTCTGGAATCGTATGCATGCGTCAAGTCACCTGCATGGCGAACAGTCGGCTGCCTCGTCGGGCAAAAAGCAGTTCCGGAACCATTGTCCCGCAGAGATGCGGCTGGGTTTCGATGAGGTCGAGGTGGATTTCGGTCATGGACGAGCCGTCTGCCCCGGCCTACGCTCAAAGCGTCATTGAACGGGCGTACCTCGCGAGCGTCACCATGCCGAATCCCTGGACAGGCACCGGAAATCCCTACACGCGCAGCGAGGTGCTCGACCGGCTCCATGCCACGCTCCGGTCCGGAAAGTCGATCATCGCCGCCGGTGCGGGCACGGGAATCAGCGCGAAGTTCCTGGAAAAGGGGGGCGTTGATCTCATCATCATCTACAACTCCGGCCGCTTCCGCATGGCTGGCCACGGCTCGACCGCTGGCCTGATGGCCTACGGCGATGCGAATGCCGTGGCCATGGAGATCGGTGAGTTCGAGGTGCTGCCCGTGGTCGAGGAGGTGCCCGTGATCTGCGGCGTGCATGCCTCCGACCCGCGGCGGCGGATGTGGCACTGGCTCGGCCGCGTCAAGGAGATGGGCTTCTCGGGTGTCAATAACTTTCCCACGCATTGCATCGTCGACGGCCAGTTTCGGCAGATTCTCGAAGAGACCGGGATGAGCTTCCAGAAGGAGGTCGAGATGATCGGCCTCGCCCGGCGGATGGATCTGTTCACGATCGTCTACGTGGGCACGCCCGACGAGGCCCGGGCCATGGCGAAGGCTGGGGCCGACGTCGTGATCGCCCACGTGGGCACGACCGTGGGCGGCTCGATCGGCGTCACCAACGCCACCTGCACGCTCGACGAGGCCGCGGCACGAGTGCAGGCGATCGCCCGCGCGGCCCTCGACGCGCGGAGCGACGTGATCTGCCTCTCACACGGTGGGCCGATCTGCACGCCCGACGATGCGGCCTACATCAATGAGCACACCGACGTGGTCGGATTTGTCGGCGCATCAAGCCTGGAGCGGCTCGCCTTCGAGCGGTCTTTGCCCGAGCTCACCCGGCAGTTCAAGGACATCCCGCTCGGCAGGCGGAAATAGGCGGCGGGAGGCGCAGCCATGGCGACGATCGCCGTCCTCGGCACGCTCGACACGAAGGGCCGCGAACACGCGTTCGTGGCGGAGCGGATCCGTGCCCGAGGCCACACCACGCTGCTGATCGACGTGGGGACGGGGGCGGAGCCGGCCGTCATCCCAGACATCCCGCGGGCCGAGGTGGCCGCAGCCGCGGGCATCGACCTGGCGGCGCTCGAGGCCCGCCACGATCGGGGCGAGTGCGTGACCGCGATGACGACGGCGGCCCCCCGACTGCTCCAGCGGCTCACCGCCGAGGGACGGATCCAGGGCGTGATCTCGCTCGGCGGCGGCGGTGGCACGGCGAT
>JAPOJV010000161.1 GCA_029978085.1 bacterium | reverse complement strand
TCGGCGTGGGACGTTGCGGCATAGCTCGCAACGACGACAAGAAGCAGCAATTTCCAGGCGTTCACGCTTGCCACGGCGCTACTCGGCAAGGCGTTTGAGTGCCGCGCCGAACCGCTCGTTTGTGGCGGACAAAGCCTGCTCAAAGCGAGCTTTGCGCTCAGCGTCGATGTTCGCCGTCACGATGATCGTCGTTCCGGAGAAAGCGATGTCGACCGTCGTCTCCTCGTCCATCCCATGCGCAGCCAGCAGTTCGCGGTCGAGAACGAGAGCAAGTTCGTCGCCGTGCTTACGCAGTTTTTGGATCATGGGAGCACTTTGGAAAAAGTTTTGGAAAAAACGGATGGGCACTACGAAAATTGTATCACGCCTCGGCGGTCGCCAGCGGCGGCAGTTCGACGCCCACGTCGATGCCGTCGGGCCGCCAGTCGATCACCTCCATCTCCGCCGTGCGACGGCCGCGGAACTCGTTGATCTTCGGCTTGAAGGCGACGTGAAAGGGCTGCCCCGGCACGGGGAGGTGGTCGAGCCACTCGGCGCCGCCGAATGCCACGCCCCGGACCTTCGCGCCGTGCTGCACGAACTGGAGCGAGATGTGGCGGCCGCCGGTGCCGATCACCCGCGGCGGCTCGGCGAGGCTCACACCGGCTGCCGAGAGCACTGGCCGCCGATTGGCCTGCCCGAAGGGCGCGAGCCGCTCGAGTTGCTCCACCGTCGAAAGCGTGAGGCCCGCGAGCGTCATCTCGCCGTCGATCGTGAGCTGGGCCTGACGCAGCGCCTGCGGCAGCCGCCGATCGACCTCCGCGCAGAACGCCTCGCGGAAGGCGTCGATCCGGTCGTCGGCGATCCGCAGCCCCGCCGCGGCGGCATGGCCGCCGCAGGTCACGAGATGCTCGCGACAGGCGACCAGGGCCTCGTGTACGTCGAAGCCCGGCACACTCCGCACGCTGCCGGTCGCCGGCCGGCCCTGCAACGGATCCTGCGCGATCATCACCACCGGTCGATGGAACCGCTCGGCGAGCCGTCCCGCCACGATCCCGATCACGCCCGCATGCCAGCCGCGGTCGGCCAGCACGAGCGCCGCATCGCGGTCGGTGTCGAACCGTTCCTTCGCCTGCTTCGCCGCGGCCAGCTGGATGCTCCGCTCCTCGGTCTCCCGCTGCGCGTTGAGCTCGTGCACGTAGTTGGCAAGGCTCGCGGCCCGCGCTGCATCGGACGTCGTGAGCAGCTCGATCCCGCAGGCGGCCTGGCCGAGCCGGCCGGCCGCATTCAGCCGGGGGGCGAGCCGAAACGCCACGTCTTCGGCATCGAGCTGCGACTTCTCGTGAAGCTTGGCAAGTTCCATCAGCCGCGCGAGCCCCGGGCCGCCCCGCTGCCGCAGGCACTCGAGACCGTGCCTCACGAAGATCCGATTTTCGTCGAGCAGCGGCACGACATCCGCCACGGTGCCGAGGGCCGCCAGGCCGATCCCCTTGAGGAGCATCTCGCGGAGCCGCGGCGTCACCTGCTTGGCGCCGCTCGCGCGGGTCGCGATCGCCCAGGCGAGCTTGAAGGCCACGCCCGCGCCACACAGCTCGCCGAACGGATAACTGGCCCCCGGCAGCCGCGGGTGCACGAGCACGGCAGCCTCTGGGAGCGTGTCGGCGAACGTGTGGTGATCGGTGACGATCAGTTCGAGGCCGAGCTCGCGGGCCCGCGCCGCCTCGGCCACGCTCGCGATTCCGCAGTCCACCGTGATCACGAGGCTCGCCCCCTGCGCGGCGAGCGTCTCGAGCGCACCGGCATTGAGCCCGTAGCCTTCTTCCAGTCGGTCGGGCACGTACCACGAGGCCTGAGCGTCGAGGGCGTCGAGGCAGCCCATCAGGATCGCGGTGGCACACATGCCGTCGGCGTCGTAGTCGCCGTAGACGACGATCTTGCGGCCGGCCCGCGCGGCGGCGAGAACCCGGTCAGCGGCGTCGGGCACGCCGGGGAGCGTTTCGGGATCCCGCAGGTCGGAGAGCGTGCCGGAAAGGAACGATTTCACGGCGGCCGCGTCGGTGACGCCGCGGGCCGCGAGCAGGGCGGCCACGATGCTCGACACGCCGGCGGAGCGTTCGAGTGCCGCGACGGCCGTGCGATCGTGGGGGCGGATGTGCCAGCGTTTGGGCATGAGGGCGTCCTTCCGTGGCGGCCGCGGCGAGTGCCGCAGTATATCGGCGGCAAAACGCCTTCCGAACACGCTATATTGCCGGCCCAATCACCGGAGGTTTTTCGCATGGCGATCGCCGACATTCCGCTGCCCGTGCTCCCCGCCAAGCCCAAGCGGGACGACGTGCCCGAGGACAAGGTACTGTGCGAGTTCTGCACGGCGAAGTGCTGCCGCTACTTCGCCCTGCCGCTCGAGACGCCGACCACGCGGGAGGAGTTCGAGTACATCCGCTGGTTCCTCCTGCACGATCACGCCACCGTGTTCACCGAGGAGGGCGACTGGTACGTCTGCGTGCACACCGTCTGCAAGCATCTCCGGGACGATCACCGCTGCGGCATCTATGACACGCGGCCCCAGATCTGCCGCGAGTACACGACCAAGGAGTGCGAGTACGAGGACGACTGGGTGTACGACCAATACTTTGAGACCTGCGAGCAGGTCGAGGAATACATGGACGCCGTGCTCGGCCCCGGCGGCGAGTACGTGGGCGACGGCCGCAAGAAGAAGAACCGAGGTAAGTCGATCCGCAGCCCGAAGCCCCCGCTGCTGCAGATCCTCTAAAAAGGTGCCAGCCACCAAATCTGGGCAAACTGGAGAAACATAAGCCACCTGTCTTACCCAGATTTGGTGGCTGGCACCTTTTTATGATTGAACCACGCACGCTGAAGGGGTTTCGTGATCATTTGCCGGCGCAGGCGCTCGCCCGCGAGCGGGTGCTCGATATCGCGCGACGCGTCTACCGCTCCTACGGGTTCACGCCGATCGACACGCCGGCGCTGGAATACCTCGAGATCCTCACGGGCAAGGGGAGCGAGGAGACCGACAAGCAGATGTATCGCTTCACCGACCACGGCGGCCGGGAGGTGGGAATGCGGTTCGATCTCACGGTGCCCTTCGCCCGGTTCGCGGCCCAGCACGTGCACGACCTCGGCCTGCCGTTCAAGCGGTATCACATGGCGGCCGTGTGGCGGGGCGAGAACACGCAGCGGGGCCGCTACCGCGAGTTCATGCAGTGCGACTTCGACACGATCGGCACCACGAGCCCCGTGGCCGACCTGGAGATGGTGCTCGTCGTGCACGACCTGCTGGCCGCGATCGGCGTGGAGCGGTTCACGATCCGGGTGAACGACCGCCGCGTGCTCGGCGGAATTCTCGGGCGGCTCGGCCTGGCCGACCGTTCGACGGGCGTGCTCCGCAGCCTCGACAAGCTCGGCAAGGCGACGCCCGAGGCCGTGGCGGCGGAACTTACGGGTCAGGGCGTGGCGGCCGACGCCGCGGCCGCGCTCCTGGAGATGGCGAGCCTGTCGGGCGCAGCAGATGCCGTGCTCACCCGGCTCGACGTGCTCGTGGGCGAATCGGAACAGGGACGGGCCGGTGTGGCGGCGTTGCGCGGGCTCGTCGCGGCTGCGGGGGCGGCGGGCGTGGCGAGCGAACGACTCGTCATCGATCCATCGATCGCGCGGGGGCTCGATTACTACACGGGCATCGTGCTCGAGAGCTTTCTCGACGACCTCCCCACGCTTGGCAGCATCTGCTCGGGCGGCCGCTACGACAACCTCGCCGGCCTCTACACGAAGCAGCCACTGCCCGGCGTGGGCGCCTCGCTGGGGATCGATCGGCTGCTTGCCGGCCTCGAGGAGCTGGGCCGCACATCGGCCGTCGAGACGCCCGCCGATGTGTTTCTTGTCTACTTCGATGCGGCCCACCTCACGGACTATCTGCGGATCGCGGCGGCGCTGCGGGCGGCCGGCGTGGCCGTGGAGTTTTTCCCCGAGCCCAAAAAGCTCGGGCAGCAGCTCAAGCTCGCGGCGAAGCGGGGCTTTCCGGCGGCCCTCGTGATCGGCAGCGACGAATTCGCCAAGGGCACCGCCCAGCTCAAGCACCTCGCCACGCAGGCGAGCGCGCCGATCGACTGGCGCGGCGACCTCCACGTGCTCGTCGACGCGGTGAAATCGCTGCTGACTCGTTAGAGCAGGGCTCAGCGATGGGGCACGGGCAACCCCGCAGCCCCCACGCTACGGGCAGACCCGCTGGCGGTAGATCGCCAGGCCGTGGCACGAGTGGTAGAGCGCGCCGCACTCCACGTCGACGTCGGCCGTCTGTTCGAGCAGCGTCGTGAGCCGCTCGGCGGCCCGCGTCACCCACGGCTCCGCCAGTCGCTCGTCATCGAGTGCCACCGCCAGCACCTCGAACACGTGCCCCGTGGCGCCGAGCCGGGCGAACACGTCGGGCGACGTGCCTGGCCGCTCGAAGGAGTGCACCGAGAAGCTGCCATCGGCCTGCTGGAACTGCCGGGCCCGTTCGATGCAGTCTTCGAGCACGGCCTCCGCCGCCGCCCAGCCCGAGTCGTCCGCCACTGGTCCTGCGGCCGACCGCCGCCGGGCGTCGAGGGCACAGGCCAGACCGTAGAGCCGATGGGCCCCGCCGCAGGCCGCCGAGAAGATGTCGGCGTCGGCCTCCATGCCCACGACTCGCTCCACGCTCCATGCCGCGCCGTCCCCCGCCTTCCACGTGGCGTCGGGGGGCAGCCATGTGGATAACGCCATGAGCGTCCAGGTCGCCTCCTGGCCGGGTCGGATGTCGCGCTGGGCTCGGGCGAGCAGATCGGCGAGCGTGTAGTCGCGGTTGCCCGCGCGGATCGCCGTGGTGAGCGGCAGGCCTTGGCCACGGCCGTTCGCAACGCCGCACTGCGAGAGATAGCCAAGCCACTGGTCGGGATGGCCTTGGCCCATCGTGCTGCCCGGTTCGACGACAGCGAGCGGGCCTGGCGTGCCGGGCCGCACGATCCAGCCCGTGAGCCGGCCGCCGCCGAGGAGATAGTCGAGGGCCGACGACTCTTCGCCGTCGTGCACGAGCGGGAAGTCGGGCCCGAAGGCGAGGATACCGTGCACCACCTGCCAGGCGCCATGCACGCCGGCATCGAGCCGCCGCGCGTCGCGGGCGTGGGCCAGGACGGCGTCGATCCGCCGGCAGAGAGCCGCGGTGTCGGCCGGAGCGTGTGTGGCTGGCGCATCAGCCGTGACGGCCAGTCCGCAGCCGGCCGCGGCGAGGAGTGCGCAGGCCACGATCCAGCCGCCGAATCGGCGGGCTGTCCGGGGAACAAGCTGTGGGCGAGATGCGTAGATCATGGGAACGGCCGCAACGGATGACACCGCTACAATACTTGCGGTGATCGCCGGAAGCGACCGTTGCCATCCCTAGAGGAGCGTCGAGCCCACAATGCCGTTTTTCTACTTCGACCCGAACTACATGCTCGCGATCCTGCCCGCCGTGCTCCTGGCGATGTGGGCCCAGTGGCGTGTGCAGGCCTCGTTCTCGGCGGCGTCCCGGGAGCCGGCCTCGCTGTCGGGCGCCGCAGCGGCCCGCCACATCCTCGACTCGGCCGGGGCGACCGACGTGCGGATCGAGACGATGCCCGGCCACCTCACCGACCACTATGACCCGCGGGAAAAGGTGCTGCGGCTCTCGCAGGACGTCTATTCCGCCCGGTCGCTGGCAGCCGTGGGCATCGCCGCGCACGAGGCGGGCCATGCGCTCCAGGACGCACAGGGCTATTCGCTGATGGCGATCCGCAACGCGGCTGTTGGCGTCGCCAACATCGGCAGCGGCGCAGGGCTGCTCGTGTTCATGATCGGCCTCGGCTTCGCTCTCAAACCGGTCGCCTGGCTCGGCATCCTGCTCTTCGGGGCCACGGTCTTCTTTCAACTCGTGAACCTGCCGGTGGAGCTCGACGCCAGCAATCGCGCGAAGGCGCAGCTCGTCGATCTCGGCATCGTGCCGGCGGTCGACATGCCGGCAGTGAACTCCGTGCTCAACGCGGCCGCCTGGACCTACGTGGCGGCCACGCTGCAGAGCATCCTCACGCTCCTCTACTACGCGAGCTTCCTCACGAGCGGCTCCAGCGACGACCGGGCGTGAGGTGGATCGCCGTTTCCGGTCACGGCGTGACCGGGCTACCTTCCGGTCACTACGTCGTCAGTGGTTGAGTGAATAGAGCAGGACGTTGAGGGCGATCTTCTCGGCGTCGTCGCGGTCGTAACCCGTGCACTCCATCGAGTTCTGCTTCTCGAGCGCGCAGGAGAGATCGAACGGCGAGAAGATCACGGCCCAGCGGTCGCCGATGCGAATCCCCTCGAGCTGCGGCGGCAGCCGCCGCTTCCGCACGCCGAGCCGCCCGTCCCCGCCCCCCGGCTCCCGCAGCGTCCCCTCGCGGATGTCGTAGCCGCCGTAGCCGGCTGCCGTGAAGAGCGGGTCGTCAGCGGGAATGGCCTCCAGCTTCTGGTCGGGCAGGATGCGGGCGATCTCGGCCCGGAACGCCTGCGTAAACCCGGCCGCAGCACAGACGCTGTCGGCCAGGAGCATCCCACCGCGGTCGAAGAACGTGGCGAGTGCCGCCCGCTGCTTGTCGGTCCAGGTGAAGCCCTGACGCCCGTGCATGAACACGAGATGGTGATCGAAGAGCAGGGGATCGGCCGGGTCGATCTGCTGTGGCGTATCGTCCACCCGCACGCCCAGTTCGCGGGCGGCGGTCCGCAGGATGTTGGCGAGTGCCGCCGG
>JAPOJV010000203.1 GCA_029978085.1 bacterium | reverse complement strand
GCCGCCGGGCGTGGGGTGTTGTTACTTCTTCTTGATCACTTCAATCTCGTCGGCTCCGGCGACAGCACTCTCTCCCTTGCTGTTCTTCAGCCAGTATGCGCCGCCGATTCCGTTGTCGGGCTGCCACTCCACAACCACCCACCGCGTGCCGGCCCATCGCACGGCCGTACCAGGCTTGAGGCCGATCGCGATCTCGCCGCCGTGAGCTACAAAATCCATGCCGGCTAGCCGTCGTGCCACGATCTGCCTCGCCACTCGGATGCTTCGCTGCGGCGTCGGCAGCATGGCACCGTGGGCGATCCAAAATCCGCCGATCCGCTTGAAAGTCACCGCGACCTTGTGCCGCTTTCCGAAGTGGATCACGCGGGCATTTTCGTTTCCGATCAAAGTCGTCATCTCTCGTCTCTCCTATGGTTTCGCCGGTCGGGGCCGGCTGGGGTTTGGGTTTCTACGGTCGGGGTCAATCAGCAACAAGCCGCACGAGCGGCGGCATAATCCAACGCATCGCGAACCTCTCGCAAATCCTCTCCGCTTGTGCAGCGGATCGCCGTCAGGCACGCGCCGCTCTTGCGCTTGAACTCGGCGTATTCGGCCATGCACTGGCGAGGGGTGCCCCGAAAAGTCGTGGCGTAGTCCCAGTCGGGTGCGGACTTCCGCCATGAGTTTGTCATCTCCACCGTGATATGTTTCCGCAGGTTCATCTCTCGTCTCCTCGTTTCCACGTTCCGGGGGCCACATCGGCCGCCGGCCTCACCCCGGTCGCGTTTCCACGGCCGGGGCGGTGCCGGGGGTCGCTCAGGCGTCGTCAGGCCAGCCCAAATCTCGCTTGACGGCCTGCCTGCACCAAAAAGGAAGTTCGCTCCAATCGATCACCCGCTCACCTCGCAGCCGCGTCGGCCTGCGAAGGTACTCGCCGTGCATGCAAACGTCGCCGCCCATGTTGAGGACGTTAAACACCGGGCGACCTTCATGCATCCACGGCGCGAAGACAACCGAATATCGGTCGATTGTCTTGCCCCCGTTGTCATAGATGCCGATCACGCCGTCTGGATATCCTCGCCGGATTTTCTTGTAGGTCTTCATCGTTCCTCTCCTTCCCCCATCCGGGGGTCTGGTGTAATCATCGCTCAATCGAACCGCCGCGGCAACGAGCCGGGGCGGGTCAGGCGGGGCAGTAGTCTCCAAACGTCTCGACAAACGCGGCGATCTCCGCGTTCGCTAGGCCGGCATCCAGGAGCCGGCGGGCCGACTCCATCGTGATGCAGTCGTGCGAAACGAGCAGACCGGTTACTGCGCTGCGGTAGTCGTGCTCGGTGTAGCCGATCCAATCGAGTTGATACTGGCATTCGACGTCGTCGAGATAGCCGAACGTCTCGCGGCTAATCGGGCAGCGACCGGCCTCGGCACAGTCTTCATAAAATCGTTTCGTCGCACTCATCGCTCGTTTCCTCGTTCTAGGGGTCTAGGTTTCCACGTCCGGGGGCCACGTCGGCCACCCGCAGGTGACCGGGGATCGGGGGCCGTCAATCCACATTGTTCATTGCCAGCCATGCCGACCAATCCACGCCATCGGGGCACTCGCCGGGATATCCCGGTGGCATCGGCTGGTCGTGCTCTTGCAGCCAATCGCGGGCCGCGTCGATCGCGTCGTGCATCGCGTCGGCGGCGCGCTGGAAGGCATCGTGGCTTCCATGTTCGTTCTGCCAGAAAAACGCCGTCTGGGCCTCGGTGATCCGTCGCAGCATCGACAGTAGATCGGTCGTGTTCATCGCTCGTTTCCTCACTCTGGGGTTGTTCTCGTTTCCTCGATCCGCCCCCCCCGGCGGCGACGGGCAGCCGGGGGGTTCTCAACTGGGAGCCTCAGTCGGCCGCGAGTGGCATGATCACTGCGGCGAACCGCTCGCCGAATTCGCCGGTTGTTAGCAACACGGCCGAGTGTTTGTCGCTCGCGGTGACGTCGGCCACCGCCGCCCCCCACGCCGCCGCACCCGCGAGGGCATCGGCCAGATAGGCGTGATCCAGCCTCACCTGCACGGGGGCAGCCGGCACGGCCGACGCCCACTCGGCACCGCGGCCGATCATGCCGGCCCGGTGGCAGTCGATGCCCAGCGGATGACGGTATTCGCCGCCGCTGTACTGCCGGCGGCGTTTCCGCTCCTCTTGTTCCAACTTCCACGCCGCCTTGCCGGCCTTCACCGCTGCCAGGTGGAGTTTGTCGTAGTCGGCCACCGCATCGGCCACCGCGGCCACGTTGACGGCGAGAGACTCGCCGCCGGAGGGGATGCAATCCCGCCACCGCGGAAACCGGCCTGCCACGGCGAGCGCGGTAGCCGACACTTCGCCGGGCTCGCCTGCCCAGTAAATCGAAACGACCTCGCCGCCGGTCGCTTGATGGCTGCCCACCATGATCCGAACCGTGCCGGCGTCGATCGCCGCGTCGAGCTTCTTGCCCGACAGGCCGCCCAGCTTTCGCACGGTCGCCCGGACAGCAGCGTACAGTGCCTTCCACTGTTCCGCAGCGATGATCGGGGATGCCTGCCCGCAGATCGCGTGCGGCTGCATGACCCCGGCGTGGAGCCGTTTGCCATCCGTGCCGATCACGTTGAGCATCTCCCCCTCGGCAATCTCAACCAGCGTTCCGCCGAGGGCGTATCGGCTGGACTCGGGGTCCGTCGCCGGCAAGATACCGTCGATGATCTGCCGGAGGCACGCGCCGCGAAACTGGACGTCGGCATTCACGCCGGCGCTGGCAGGATGCCAGATGCTTTCGCCACGCTGCCCCGGCTTGTCGCCAACCATGGCGACCACATCCACCCACACGCTGCCATTCGTCGCTGTGGCTCGTGTGATGCCACTATCGGTCGTGATAGCCATCGACGTGGCTTTCCTGCCCAGCCCAGCGGCTGCGATCGTCTGAAGGTCTGTCGTCGTTTTTGCCGTGTTCATCTCTCGTTTCTCCACTCTGGGGTTCATCGTTCCGCCGGTCGGGGACACTCGCCCCGCCGGATAGTCAATTTGAGTAGTCAATCAGCCTTGGTAGTCGCCGAGGTAGGTCAGTTCATCGCGAAGCTGCTCGGCTGTCATCGTGTCGAAACCGTCGATTTCCACGTCAGCGTCGAGCCCGGCAACTGCATACTCGGCCCGAACGGCGGCGCGGGCAGCCAAGAGCCTGTCGGCATCGACCCCCCAACTGGGATCGACCTCGGCCATGATCGCATCGACGCGATCGATACCGTGCCGCTCCTCGATCACGTCGTATGCACACGCCCGCACCATACGCCGATATTCGTCTTCCACCCACCCGCCGCCGATCTCGCGAATCACAGCTTCGACATTCTCGGTGTAGTAGTCGCGGAGACGGGCCTTCACGGCATCGATTGCTTTGTTCATCTCGTTTCCTCACTCGGGGTTTCTGGTTTCCACGGCCGGGGTCTGCCGGCCACGTCACAACAATAGCATCGGCAACGGTTGAGTCAAGGGTAAAATGTTTCTGCCGTTTTTGCCGCTGGTTTCTACGGTCGGGGGTTCGATGGACAGTTGGGATTTTGAGAATCACGGGGTTTCGTCGGACGGGGTTCAGTTGAATTCCCCGTCGCCAATTCGCACGTCTTCAACGTTTGCCGAGACGACGAGATTGAACGTCTGACCTCCATCTGGGCCAAGCGTGATCGTGATCCGCCCGGTATCCATGTCGGCATCGAAGCCTATGCCGATGGTTTTTCCGCTCCACGACTTTTCCAAGTCTCGCAGCCCCACGGCCAATCGTTTCGTGATCGCCTCGCGCTGTTTCGGTGTCATCATGTTCTCACCAGCTTTCCACGGGCGGGGGTATCGTTTCCACGATCGGGGTGCCCGTTTCCACGATCGGGGTAGTTTGTGATCGTATCGTTTCGCCGGTCGGGGCTGGCGGCCCGGCCCCTCGGCCAGTTCGAGACCTGCGACGTGGCGAGATCATCGGCACGGCTGGAGGCCCGGCCCCTCGGCCAGTTCGAGACCTGCGACGTGGCGAGATCATCGGCCCGGCTGGCGGCCCGGCCCCTCGGCCAGTTCGAGACCTGCGACGTGGCGAGATCATCGGCCCGGCTGGCGGCCCGGCCCCTCGGCCAGTT
>JAPOJV010000012.1 GCA_029978085.1 bacterium | reverse complement strand
CTCCACCGTGATCCGCCGCGGCGGAAACTTCGCCTCGAACCGCTCCTTCAACTGCTCGAGGCTCGTCTCGCCGTCGAGCATCGCGAGCAGGGCATACTCCTCGGGCCGAAACCGGAAGTAGTGGAGCGAGATCGGGTCTTTCACGACCCACCAGGCCTGCCCCTGGTAGACCTGCCGGTTGACGACGAGATCACCCCGGCGACGCAGGCTCACACCGCGGGTCGTGCTCGAACGAAAAGCGTCGGCGGTGGCCATGAGGGTTCGCCGGTGCGGCGGTGCTACCGCGCGGGGGGCTGCGAGGCGTGGATCGTCATCTTGGCTGTCTGGCCGGCTCGCAGGAGCCATTCGCCGGACGGGGCGCCGCGGCGGTTGGGGACGTCGGCATACACGCGGTAGTCGCCGCCGCTCTCCACCCGTTCGCTCACGAATACGATCCGTCCCGTGAACTGCTCCTGCTTGCCGTTGGCGAGCGTGACGCTGACGGTGACGGGCCGATCGCGAACCTCGCCCGGGTCCCAACTGGCCGCGTCGATGTAGCCTTCCACCCGCAGCGTGTCGGTGCGGAGCACGTGGGCCAGCATGTCGCCCGGCTGCAGCCATTCGCCCTGATGCTTCGAGAGATCCTCGATCACGCCGTCGATCGGAGAGCGGATCATCCGCCGCTCGATCGCCTTGTCGGCGGCATCCACCTCCACCTGCTTGGCGTCCGCGGCCAGGGCCGCCAGCCGCCGCTCCAGCTGGGCCTGCTCGATCTGCAGCGACGCCTTCTCCCATTCGAGCTTGAGCCGGTCGCGTTCCACCTCCGTCACGGCCCCCTGCACCGACCGGTGGGACTGCTCGGCCTTCTCGAAGGCCTTCTGTGCCACACCTTCGGCCTTCTCGGAATAGCGGACGTCCACGTCGCTCTGGGCCTTGGCCACCGCCTGCTCGTGCTCCGCCTTGGCCCGCCGCTTCTCCATCTGCGGCTGGTCGTCGGCGATCCGGGCGATGACCTGCCCCTTCGTCACCTTGTCGCCCTCGCGGACGGCGAGTTCCACGAGCACGCCCGCCTCCTGGGCCGGCACCTTCGCCTCGTCGGCGAGCGACACGAGACACCGCTCCAGCACCGGCTCGCCGTTGGGATTGGCCACGGCCAACGCCGGCGGCACGAGGCCCGCCACCACCGTGATCACCACCACCGCCGCGATCCACCTGCATCCGCTCATGATTTGCCTTCCTCTGCCCCGAGGGCCTTGTCACCACAGCCGAAACAGGATCTGTGTCTGAATGAACGACAGCACGTCGTGGAACCAGACATAGCCGAGCGGCCGCTGGCCGCAGGCGATCCGGGCCGTCACGCTCGCACCTGCCCCCAGCTCCTCTTTCTCGTGCCGCTCCGGATCGATCGTCACCCGCACCAGCACCGTGTTGCCTTCTTCGCCGCGGACCTCCGCCTGCTCGTGAATCTCCTTGACGACGCCGTAGTGTCGCGTGCCGGGATCGGTGGCGAGGATGTAATCGACCGTAAGGTCACGGCCGGCCGCTTTCGCCTCCGCGGCGGCGCGATTCACGTGGCCGAGCCGGTCGTCGGGCATGTTGACCTCCAGCTCCCACGGGCCGGTCTTGTCGGCCACGCTCATCAACACCTGCCCCTTCTCGACCGGCCGCAGCAACAGCCGGTCGCGGACCTGCCAGGTGACGATCACGCCGTCGATCGGGCTGCGGACCAGGAGATCCTCCTTCTTCGAGCGATAGAGCTGCTCCTGCTGCTCCAGGCTCTCGATCTCTCGCTGCAACTGGGCCTTGCGGCCGGCTAGGCGGATTTTTTCGTCGGCCGAGATTTTGTCGTCTTCGAGCAGCGACCGCTTCGTCGAGGCCAGCTGCTCCTCGCTCGACGCCCGGCGGCCGAGCACGTCGGCCAACGCCACCTCCAGATCGGTGTTGCGGAGCGTGGCCAGGAGCTGTCCCTGTTTCACCGGCGCACCGTGCTCGAGCCCGGGCTCCAGCTTCTCCACCACTCCCTCGATGCCGGCGAACACGTCGCGGCGATGCACCGGCTCGAGCGTACCCTTGCCCTCCAGTCGCAGCTCGGCCGGCACGAACACGAGCGCCGCCAGGGCCGCGAGCGTTCCCAAGACCGCGAGGATCGTGCGGGGCAGATTGCGGGCCGTGGTGAGCACCCGCGACTTGCCCGCGAGATTGATGAGCGGATAGAGGGGCAGCGAGGTGTGGGTCAGCGAGTTGGCCAGCGCCACCTTGCCGTGCTCGGCCACGAGATCGACGCGGGCCCGCTTGCCGCCATCGAAGGAGCTCGACGCGAACCACTCGGCCACGAGTGCGCCCACGAGCTCGCCTGCGGTCGACAGCCCGGCCTCGGCCTTCGCCACGGCCACGGCATCGACGCCGCCCGGCTTCACGACGGGCGTGGGCTTCGGCTTATGCAGCGGGATGATCGCCAGCGCCGTGGCATGCGACTCATCGATGTAGTGCTCCAGCTCCTCTTCGATCTGCGGCGGCAGCTCGCGGCTCACGTCGGGATGCCACAGCGGATCGCCCGCCTTGGCCACCACCCGCACGAGCGCCTCGATCGCCTGCACGGCCGACGCCCGCCGCTCCACCGACTCCTGGCCGCTCACGGCCTCGAGCCGTAGCTTCCGCCGCCGCTCCACGAGCACGCTCACGCGGTCGCAGCCGATGATCCGCCGCGCCTCGTTGGCCAGCACGAACGCCGTGGCCACCGGATCGAGCGACTCGTGCACGGCCCGCGAAAACCGCTCCACCTGCGAGAGCGCCGTCTGCTGCTCGTCGAGCGTGACGAGCTGCCGCTGGCCGAGGTACTGGGCGGTGAGCGCCGCGATCTGCTCCAGGAAAACCAGGTAGCCCCGCTGCACGTCGTCGGCATTGGGCTGGTGAAACACCTCGATGAGTCCCGCGCGGTTGCCGCCGCGGGCGAACGGGGCCGTGACCACGAGCAGGTCGGTGGGGTTCGTGGCGAGCACGGCGCCGTCGGGGCCGGTGAGCTGCGCACGCGGCGGCACGATCAGCCCGGCGGGGCTGCCATAGCAGGTCTGCACGAGGGCATTGTGGGCCTGCTGCGCCTCCTCGGACGCGGCGATGCCCGTCTGCTCGACGCCGGCATGGCAGATCGGCTCGACCCGCCCGCTGTCGCCGAGCGTCCAGACGAGGCCGGCCGGCGCCTCCATCGCCTGGAGCACGATGCCCAGCACTCCCTGGAAATACTCCGCCTCGCCCCCGGCCGACTGGCCGAGCCGCGCGACCTGCTCGAGGAACCAGCGAATCTCTTCCTGCCCGTCACTGCTCATGGCTGGTTATTCCTCGACGCAGGCCCGCGGCCGGGCCGGCGGTCAGGCCTTCGCGGACTGCTGATGCACGATCCGCTTCTGCACGTCGGTCTCGAGCTGGCCGAACGCCTGCTCGTGCCGCTGCACCGCCATCACGAGGGCCGCTGCCAGCCGCTTGGCGGTGTAGAAGTTGACGATGATCCGCTGCGTGAGCTGGATCGTCTCGGGCGACGTGCCGGCCACCTGCTTGTTGAGGCCGAAGTCGACGATCAGCTCCTCGGGCGTGCCGGTGACGCGGCAAAAGTTCGCGTAGGTGGCGACGATGTGCGACTCGTCGACGGGCACGGGCATCTGCTCAGCGGAACGGGAAGACTGGGGGGCATCGGCCATGATGAGGCTCCAAAGGGTTCAATCGATCACATGGAAACGTGAGGTTCGGTACGGCACCGGGGCCGGCTCGGTTCACTGCCGGAGTGCGAGACGCGCAGTCTAACGCCCTTCCTTCAAGGGGGCTACGCCATCTGGCTGATCGGGCCAGCCATGCCGAGCGAGCCAGTCGGCGGTGACGAACCGACGGAACAGCGCCCGGAGGGCCCGCAGGGCGTCACGCTGCCAGGCCGTGTCGTCGGGATCGCCCCCGAACTCGAGCCCACGAAAGTGCAGCCGGCAGGGCCAGCCCCGCTCGGCGGCCACGGTGTTGAACCGCTCGGCGATCCGCAGCGTCCAGGCGGCACCGAACGTTTCGCGGATCGCGGCGTAGGAGGGCCCGACCAGCGCGGCGATCAACGGGGCCGCTCGTTCGCGACGCGACTGCCACGCGGCCCATGCGGACTGGGCGGCGGCGATGGCTGCCCCGAGGGCGAGGCTGCCACAGGCGATCGCCTCGAACTGCGGCGCCGACGACTCCGCCAGGCCCGTCGGCACGAACGGCAGAACCCCCCGCGCGAGCACAGCCAGCCCGACCGTCACGAGCGTGGCAGCGGCCCCGTGCCGCGTGCCGATGAAGTTCATCCAGCCGACGATGAGCAGAATCAAGAGAAAGCCGCGCTCCAGCATGTGGACGTCAGGAGGCGTGCCGGGCCGCACGAGCGTGGCCGAAAGGGCGGGCAGCGCGAGCACGACGCCGAGGCTGGCGACGATGAACTGCCAGACGCCATGCTGCGGTCGCTTGGCTCCAAGCAGCGACATCGTGGGGCAGACCGCGAGGGCGAGGCTGACGAGCCGCGCGGCGGCACCGGTGGCCGGGTCGGCGAGGCCGCCTGTGGCCCGTGCGGCCATCTCCGCAGCGAGCGATCCCGCCGCGGCCACCGCCCACCAGGCAGCCGGCACGGCTGTCGATCCCCGCACGAGCCAGGCTCCAACGGCCGCGGCCACCGCCACGACGAGGGCACTGCCGCAGCCAACGAGTAAGGCCGTTGAGTCGTCCATGCCGCAAGCCTACCGCACGGCGCAGTGGCCTCGTTACGCCCGCCCTTCGCATCCGTCTGCGCCGTAGTCCACATGCTCCGCATGTGGCCCACGGCCGAAACACCGAAGGCCCGCACTATTCCCTTGCAGGCCCAGCGAACGTCCGGACGAATAGCCCGGCCGCTCGGCCTTCACAGCTCCAACCGCACACGGAGTGTGCGGACTACGGGCGGAGTGTGCGGACTACGGCCCCAGACCGTACTGATTGCGTTGATTGCGCAGGATGCGGGTGAATCGTGCGGCGGCCGAGACGGCGGTGGTCGATAGATCCCAGACGGCAACCTGTCGTCGCATGCCCTTCCCTGAGCCGCAGCACCGCATGATCCGCCATTCTCGATCGATCGCACGGCACGTGATCCTTGCCGCCTTGCTCGCAGCTACGGCCGCGCCGGCCTGCCTGGCGATCGAGATGTTCACCTACTTCGGTGATGGCAGCCGGATCGGCCTGCCGAGCCTCGAGGTGCCGATCGAGGCCTATCCAGGCATCCCGCTGCGGAGCGACCGCATCCGCGCCCGCCGGCGGGCCATGCGGGCCCGCCCCACGGCGCAGGCCCCGACAACGCCGCAGCCGAAGGGGATGCCGAGCGGCATGACGATCCGCGTGATGCCGGAGCCGGTGCCGCCAGTGCCGGCCGGCGAGTAGCACGGAAGTGGCAGATTACCAATCTGCCGCTACAGGCTGCGCACCACGGGCCTCTGGCTACTCGCCGTCCTTCTTCAACTTCGCGAGCAGATCGACGGCGTCGGGGCGCGTGGCGAACATCGGCTCGTTCTCCAGCACCTCCTCGAGGATCTTGCGGGCCCGATCCTTCTCGCCGCGGTCGGCCAGCAGCTTCGCCACGTAATACGCGCCGTCGGTCGTCAGCGCGTTGTTCCGCGAGATCTGCTCCAGAATCTTCTCCGCGTCCTCGCGGCGGCCGAGCTTGTAGTAGACCCAGGCCAGCGTCGTGAGGGCATTCACCTGCTGCGGCGAGTTCTCGCGGTGCATGGCCACGTTGGCCTCGGCCATCTCCATGGCCCGCTGCCGCGCGTCCTTGTCGTCGGATTCGATCAGCACGAGCGCCAGCGAGTTGCTCGCCGGAAAGTTCCCCGGCGACTGCACGTGGGCCTCGTTGAAGAACTTCTCGGCCGTCTTGTAATCGCGGGCCACGCGGGCGATCGCCCCCCGCACCACCTTCGCCTCCAGGCTCCGCGGATCGAGCTTGAGAGCCGTCTCGGCCCCCTGCTTCGCAGTCTCCAGGTCGTTCTGGCCGAGGTACCACTGCGACGCTGCGAGCTGGACCGCCGCATCGTTCGGCGAGGCCTTGATCGCCTGCTCGATCAGCTTCTTGGCGGTGTCTCGCTTCTTGGCGTCGTCGTACAGCCGGGCCAATGCCAGCTCCGGCTGCACGGCCTTCTCATCGAGCTTGCGGGCCTCACGAAACTCGCCCAGCGACTCAACCTCCTTGCCCAGCTGAAAGAGCACGATGCCCATCCGCTGGTGGGCACTGGCGTTGTCGGGATCGAGCGCGAGCCACGCAGTGAGATGCTTCTGGGCAGCGTCCCACTGCTTGCGGGCCTCGGCCACAGCGGCGGCCCCGGCACTGCAGCGGATGTCGAAATCACGCTTCCGCTTCGGATTCTCGTTGAAGGCGGCCGTGAGGGCCGTGGCCTTTGCGAACAGCACGTCGGCCTCGGTCACCCGCCGCTCCTGGAAGGCGAGATCGCCGAGCATCAGGTAGGGCTCCGGATCCGCCGAAAACTTCACGGCCGTGTCTTCGAGCTCGGCGCGGGCCGGGCCGAGCTGGTTCACGCTCAGCCACAGCATCGCCATCATCACGCCCGGCGGGGGCAGCTTCGGATTGTTGGACTTCGCCCGCTCGAGCACGGCGCGGCAGCCGTCGATGTCGCGGTCGCGGAACCGGGAGATGGCGTTGGTGATCTCCTTGTTCAGGCTGTCGTCGGAGACCGCCTTGCCGATCAGCGACTGGGCCGTGACCTGGGCCTGGGCGGGACGGGCAACCGCGAGCGTCGCGACGACGACCACCGCCACTGCCAGCCCGGCCGATGCCAGGCTCCGGCCCACGAAACCGCAAACGGACGGCAACCGACGTGTCATAATGTGCTCCCCTGCGATGGGACCCCGGATGAGTACGAGGCCGTTCAGCCTTAGATACGCTTGAGATACGCTTCATCCCGAATCCGTAGCGTATCGCTCTTCCCCCTGCTCCGCTACCGCCCCCTCCCGCTTCGGTGACGCATGATCCTCGGCGCCGTCTTCGACCGGGAGCTCGCGATGGCCCCCCGGGCGCAGGGGCTGTTCATTGCACGGGCTGTCTATGCCGGCACGCTGCTGGCGATCGTGGCCACCTGCTGGCTCGTCGTCACCGGGTCGCAGCCGCTCGCCACCGCCGGCGACACGGCCCGCTTCGCCGCCACGCTCTTCCGGATCCTCGCCCCGCTCCAGTTCACGCTGGCGATCCTGGCCGCCGCCCTCACGAGCGCCGTGGCCGTGAGCATCGAGAAGGAGCGGCGGACGCTCGAACTCCTGCTCGTGAGCCGGCTGGGAGACGCCTCGCTCGTGGTGGGCAAACTTGCCGGAAGCATGCTCAAGGTGGCGCTGCTGCTCGTCTCGGCAATCCCGGTCTTCGCCCTGGCGGCCCTCTTCGGCGGAATCACGGCGGCCCAGATCGCCCGGCTCTTCGCCGTGACGGCTGCCGCGGCACTCGCCGTGGCGAGCGTGGCGGGCGCGGGGGCTTTCTGGAAAGACACGACGTTCCAGGCCCTCGCGATCACGGGCTTCGTGATCGTGGGCTGGCTCGCGCTCGGCGAAGGCGTGGCCGTCGGCTGGGGGCCCGAGGCCGCCGCGATCGTCTCTCCGGCTCGGGGCCTGATCGCCGCGCTCGCGCCCGCCGGCGGCCGGTTCCTACCGGGGCTCTTCGCCGTCTGCGGCGGCGTGATCGCTCTGGCCAATGGCATCGCCGTCGCCAACGTGCGGCGGTGGAACACGGCGAGCGAGCCACGGCGGCCTGCGGCAGCCACGGCCGCGGCACCACGGCGGGGGCGGACCGTCTGGACGAACCCCGTGCTCTGGCGGGAGGTCTGCACGCGGGCCCACGGCCGCGCGATCATCGTCGTGCGGATCGCCTGGCTCGTGCTCTTCGCGGCCGCCGTCGCCGGCGTGATCGTGCAGGCACGGGCGCCGCGGCCCGACCGGCTGGCGATCGCCGCGGCCGTCGTGCCGATGGTGCTCGCGAGCCTGCTCGCCGTCGCCGCGCTCGCGGTGACGAGCATCACCACGGAGCGGGATCGGGGCGCCTTCGACCTCTTGCTCGTGAGCGACCTCGAGCCGGGTGAACTCGTCTGGGGCAAGCTCGTGGGCGTGCTGGCAGCGGCCCGGGAGATCGTCGTCCTGCCGCTGCTCCTGTGCGGCGCTCTCGTGGCCGCGGGCGTCACGACGCTCGAGAACGGGCTCTACCTGGCCCTCGGCCTTGCGGTGCTCACGTTCTTCACGGCCGTGCTCGGCGTCTATGCCGGGCTCTCGCATCCCGCATCGCGGCAGGCGATCGGCGTGGCCCTCGGCACGGTGGCGTTTCTCTGCGTGGGCGTGGCCACAGCGATGCGGATCATGGTGGCCTTCGGCGGCAGCTTCGAGCTGCAGCTGGCGCCATTCCTGGCGGTGATCGTCGGGGGTGGCGTGGGGCTCTATGCGGCCCTCGCGGCCCGCAATCCCTCGCCGGCAATCGGCTGGGCCTCGGCGCTCCTGCCGGCCCTCACGTTCACCGCGATCGCAAGCTTCCTCCAGGGCAACACGCTGCAGGTGGTGCTGGTGGTGCTCGCAGCCTACGGCTTCGCCACGCTCGCGATGCTCGTGCCCGCGATCGGCGCCTTCGACCTGCTCACCGGCCGCACGACCTCCGGCGAGTGACGACGCCGAAAGGTAGCCCGGTCACGCCGTGACCGGAACACGTCACGGCGTGACTTGGCCACACCGGAACAAGTCACGGCGTGACTTGACCACTTATCGTGCTGGCCCAACGTCGAGCGCGGCGAGCCGCTTGGCCGCCTCGGGCGGCGCGTCGCCCTTCGCGATCGCCTGCTGGTAGCTGTCGCGGGCGTCGTCGATGCGGCCGAGCGACTCCTGCGCCACCGCCTCCATCATGAGCACGTCGGCCGGCGTGTCGTCGGGACCATACGACTCGCCGAGCACGGCGAGCGTGGCGAGCGCCCGACGCGGCTTGTCGAGCCGGAGGTAGGCCTCGGCCGTGTCTCGCAGCAGCTGGCGATCATCGGGCGCGATCGCCAGGCCACGGTGGAAGTCGGCCACCGCCTGATCGAACTGCCCGCGGGCCATGGCGAGCTGGCCCCGCAGGCGCCAGGCCGTGTCGGAACCGGGGGCGAGCCGCACCGCCTCGGCCGAGAGCCGATCGGCCTCCGCCAGGAGCCCCAGCTCGAGATACATCCGCCCCGCCTCGATGCACAGGCCGGCGTCGGCCGGCGAGAGCTCGAGCGCCTTGGCCATCTGCGCGACGGCATCCATCTTCTGACCGCGCGTCCACAGCACGTCGGCATAGTGCCGCCGCGCATCGACGTCGAGCGGGCAGCTCTTCACCGCCGCCTCGAGCAGGCTCTCGGCCCGCACGAGATCCTGGCGATCCTTTGCCGAAAGCCCCTCGTTGCACAGCCGCCGCGCATCCGCCAGCTCCGCAGGCACGGGATTGCGCCGCGGCATGAGCCGACAGCCTGCTGCTGTGGCGACGACGACGATGCAAACAAGAAAAAGGCGCAGCGGTGCCACGACAGACAGCCCCGGACGACGTTCGCCGGGAAGGTACTGACCACGCCTGCCCTGGAACAGGCGGCTTCCAAGGTTTGCCGCGACCCCCCATCCCGCCGTGGCCACCCAGAACCGGCATTGCCGCCGACCGTCGGCGGACCGTACCACCCCACCATGAAGGCTCGTTTTCCCTCCGCCCCGCACGGCCGTTCACAGCTGACCGCCGGTCTCTTGGCTGTCGCCCTCACCGCCGGCTGCGACATCCAGGATGAGCCGGTGCGGCCGGCGGCCACCGATGCGATCTGGCCGTTGGTCGCCCAGGAGGCGACAGGCCGCGACATGCCGCGGGGTGATCACGCCCCCACGCCCGGCATCGAGTACGTGGAGGGCTATGAGGCGGGACGGCGGCGGGCCGCGACCGAACAGCTGCCGATGCTGATCGTGTTCCGGGCCAGCTGGTGCCGATGGAGCTGTGAACTCACGCAGGGGGCGCTCACCAATCGGGGCGTGGTGTCGCTGGCGCGACGATTCGTCTGCGTGGCGGCCGACGCCGACCGCGACGCCGCCACCTGCAAGGACTTCGGTGTGAGTGGGTTTCCGACGGTGGTCGTGATCGATGCCCAGGGCCAGGAGCGGTTTCGCGGCACGGGCTCGGCCGCCGCGGGGGGACTGGCCACCGCGCTCCGCGACGTGCTCGACGCCCCCGGCAGTGCCGAGCGGATCGCCGGCGACATCGACGACGTTCAACAGCGGTGAGGTAGACTCTGCGGAGCCTGCGTCCGCTCCTTTCAGGGATTTCTTCGACGTGTTTCAGCAGCCGCCCCCTGCGGGCACCGGCGAGAAGAGCTACCACGCCTACCCCTGGTGGAGCCCGCGGTTCTGGCACGGCATGCCGCTGGGCGTATGGCTGCCGCTGGTGGCCGAGCATCGCTGGCGGATCGCCCCGAGCCGCTGGGGCCTGATGGCGACGGTGACCGGTGCCGCCGCATTCAACTCGCTCGCCGAGCCGCTCTCCGAGGCCCGGTTTCGCCGGCTGTTGCGCGATCCGCCGGCCACGCCACCGCCGCTGTTCATCATCGGCCACTGGCGGTCGGGCACGACGCTCCTGCACGAACTGATGATGCTCGACGACCGGTTCTGCTGCCCCAACACCTACCAATGCTTCGCGCCGGGCCACTTCCTGCTCACGGAGTCGGTCGTGACATCGGCCCTCTCCTGGATCATTCCGTCCAAGCGGCCGATGGACGACGTGGCCGCCGGCTGGGACCGGCCGCAGGAGGACGAATTCGCCCTCGTCAACATGGGCGCGCCGTCGCCGTATCGCCGGATGGCGTTTCCCGTGACGAGCTCCGATCGCCCCGAGGCGCTCGATGTCGCGCTCTTGCCACCGGCCGAGCAGGCCCGCTGGAAGGGGGCGATGAAGAAGTTTCTGGCGCGGCTCGCCGTCCGCGACCAGCGGCGGCCCGTGCTCAAGAGCCCGCCGCACACGGCGCGGATGGGCGTGCTGGCGGAGATGTTTCCGCAGGCCCGGTTCCTGCACGTGGTTCGCGATCCCTTCGTCGTCTTTCCCTCGACGCTCCGCCTCTGGCGGTCGCTGCACGACGTGCAGGGCATGCAGGTGGACCGCGGCGAGTCACTCGAGCGGTACGTGTTCAACGCCTTCGACGAAATGTATGCGGCATTCGACCGCGATCGACAGACGCTGGGCCCCGACCGGCTCCACGAGATGCGCTACGAAGACCTCGTGGCCGACCCGGTGGCCAAGCTCGCCGAGGCCTATGACCGGCTCGGCCTCGACGACTTCGACCACATGCGGCCCGCGCTCGAGGCGCACTGCGAGTCGATGAAGCGGTATCGCACCAACACCTATCGCCACGACCCGCGAATCGTGGGTGAGATCGCCACCCGTTGGCGTCCATTCATCGACCGCTACGGCTACCCCGTGCCGGCGGTCTGACGGAACGATCGGGCCCCCGTAGTCCGCACACTCCGTGTGCGGTTTGAGGCAGCAGGCCGAGCGACCCGGCTATTCGACCAGAGGTTCGCCGACCCGCTCGGCAGTAGCTCGGGGCTGCGGTGTTCATACCGTGGGCCACATGCGGAGCATGTGGACTACGGCGGAAGCGTGCTACGCGTGCGGGGTGGGCGTCGCACGCCGCTTCTGCTGCATGAGCCGAACCTTCGGGTCGGCCTGCATGCTCTTTTGCTCGTCGGCGAATTCCTGCGGCGTCATCCGGATCGCCTTCTCGAACCGGAGCCGCGCGAGCGCATACTGACACACCGCGATCACCGCAGCCGCGGCGACGAGCCAGCCGAGCTGCCGCCAGGCGAGCAGCGCCGCCCGCGCCGGATCGCCCAGCGTGCCGCTACCCAGGAGCGGACCGGCGACCGTATACGCCACGCCGCCCAGCAGCAGCAGCGCGGCGGCGTTGCCCATGACCGCCATGACCGTGCGGCCTGAGAAGACACGACGCAGGCCGCTGAGCGGATCGATCCGGGCGAGGTCCGGCACGATTCTCGCAGGCTGCCAACTGATGCCGTCGCAGAGGGCCCGCACCGCAAGGCCCGCCGCGGCTGCCGCCAGCACGAGCCCGAGGCTCGGCGCGAGGATCGACATGGGCAGGAGTTCGCTGACCGCCGGCGTGTCGGCACGAGCCGACGTGGCCGTGGCGATCACGCCCCGCACCATCTCGGCCGCGGCCGGCAGCGTGGTCCGCATCCAGCCCGGCAGGAGCGCCACCACGACGACGGCACTGGCCACCCAGGCCAGCGCCGCGGAGGCGGGCATCGCCCCCTGCCGTCGCGCTGCCTCGCGGCGACGCGGCGTGGCGGGAATCGTGCGATCGGCCGAGTCCGACATGCCGGCTCCGAGTGGTTTGCTGTGAGGTGCGACTTCGGCATCAAGGGCCGCGCGAGGATTCGCCGGCGAGCGACCGCTCGATCTGGGCGTGGGCCACGGCACCGAAGCCGCCCAGCCACGCCTCGGCGCCGGCCACGAACGCGAGCATCACGACGACCGCGGCCAGCCCCTGCAGCATGCCCTGCCCCGGATCGAACCGCACGGTGCGCAGGCAGATCGCCAGGGCCAGATGAAACGTCACGACGGCTGTGACCGCAGGGACGGCCAGCGCGGTGACGAGTGAGAGGGCGAGTGCCGGTGCGGCGGCCACCACCGCGACGAGCGGCGACTCCGCCCCGCCGCCGGCGAACAGGCTGCCCACTGGGATCACACGGACGCTCTCGAGCAGGCCGGCGACCACGGCGAGGTGGCCGCCCGCGGCGAAGAAGCCCGCCAGGCCGAGCCACCACGCCAGCCGCGCGACGCCCGTCGGCTCGGGGTCACCCGCAGCCGTGGCAAAGTCGTCGGCCCACGAGAGCCCGGACACGCTGCCAAGCAGCCCGCCGGCCCATGCCGCTGCGGCCACGATCGCCGCCGCGACCAGTCCGAGGCCGAGCCCCACCACCGCCTCGCCGATGACGACGGCGGGCAGCGGCTGCGCTGCCAGGGACGCAGCCCGCGCGTGGGTGGCCGTCGGCAGCGCGAGCACCGTCAGGCAGACAGCAAGCACGCCGCGCACCTTGACCGGCACCTGGTCGCTCAGCGGCAGGGCGCCGGCAAGCACGGCGGCCGACATCCGGGCAAGCACCGCTGCCGCGAGGAGCGGATCGGATAACGCCGTGAGCAGTGAGGAGACGGCCATCGGTGAGTGATGTCCAGATGAACGACGCGACCCGCCGGCGGCCTCAGGGGCCACCCACTGCCACGCGAAACAGTTCCACGAACCGCTCCACCATCCACGGCAGTGCGAGTAGGATCATCACGCCCATCACGAACAGCCGCGGCACCAGCCCCACGATCGGCTCGTGCACGCCGGTGGCGGCCTGCACGAGGCCCAGCACCGTGCCGGTGAGGAAGCCCGCGATCAAGACCGGCGCGGCCACGACGAGGCCGGTGAGCAGGGCCTGGCGCACGAGTTCCAAAAGCTGACCGTCGGTCATCGGATGCCTTTCATCGCGCGGCCGTCAGCCGGTGGCGGCCCGTACGCCGTCGAGCAGTGAGCGGACCACGAGCGTCCAGCCGTCGGCGGCCACGAACACGAGGAGCTTGAGCGGCAGCGACACGAGCGTCGGAGGCAGCATGACAAGTCCCGTCGAGACCACGAGCGTGGCCACGAGGATGTCGAGCACGAGGAACGGCAGCAGCAGCCGGAAGCCGATCGCGAAGGCCGTTTCCAGTTCGCTCACGAGAAAGGCCGGCAGGAGCGCCTCCACCGGCACGTCGTCATAGGTGGCCGCCCGCTGCGGCCCCGCGGGATGCCGCTGAAGAAACAGGAGCATCGTGTCGCGGTTGCCCGCCTGCTCGATCTGTGTGGCCATCCAGCGCCGGATCGGCAGCGATCCCTTCTCGAACGCCTCCGCGGGCGCGAGCGTGCCCTGCCGGCAGGGTTCCACGCCGTCACGCCAGGCCTGCGTCCACACGGGCCACATCACGAGCGCCGACAGAAAGATCGCCAGCGACGCGAGGATCTGGTTCGACGGGATCTGCGCGGTGCCGAGCCCCTGCCGCAGCAGCGCGAGCACGACCGACATCCGCACGAAGCAGGTGGTCATGAGGAGCACGGCCGGTGCGAGACTCATGACGCCGAAGGCGAGGGCCGACGGGAGCACGGCCTCGATGGCGGTCACGCCGAGCAGCGAGTCGAGGCTGCCGCCGGTGCCTGTGCCGTCACTGCCAGGCGTGCTCGTGGCCGGAGCGACCACGGCCGGCTGCTCCACTGCGGGGGGCAGCGGTGGCACGTCCCCCTCGGCGGCCACCGCGACGGCGGGCAACGCGGCCCAGCAGCAGGAGGCCAGCACGCAGGCGAGCAGCGCCGACACCGTCGATGACCGCTTCGCTGCGACCGCCGGCCGGGCCTGGCCGCGGCAGGCGGCCGTGATCAGAGCCGTGGCCTGCGGGTCGGTGATCTCGGCGAGTGTCGTGGCCCCCGCCGACGAGACGCCGACGAGGAGCGTCTTCGGACCGAACCGCACGATCCGCACGGACTGGGCTCCGGCCAATGGCGCCGACCCGAGCACCTCGAACACATCGGGGGGCAGCGTGGCGGGCCGCCGCTGCGAGAAGAACCGAAAGGCGGCCAGCACGGCGAAGGCACCGCCGAGCGCGGCGAGCAGTCGCCATTCACCGAGCGCGGCCGCCGGCTGTGCAGCCGCCGACCGTGGTCCGGCAGCGGGCGGCTCGTCGAGCAGCACCACGGGTTGGATCGCAGACGCCGTTGTCTCCGGAAGCGGTGCCGGCGGCGACTCGGCCGCGACCGTGGCGGCCGCACAGGCCAGCCATGCCGCCCCGACGAGCCATCCGCGGCCCGTCATGCCGCCACCTTGCGGGCCGGCGGGGCGTCGTCGTCACCCTGCACGTCGATCGCATTCCAGTCGATCCGCGCCTGGCTGCGACGCCGGGGCCGCCCGGCAGGCCGCGGCGCAACCGCAGCGGCGAGGAGCATCCAGGCCAGCACGGCTCCCGAGACGACGATCACGACGACCCAGGCCTCGCGCGGCACGGCTGCCATCTCACCCCGGGCGACGGCCTGACAGGCGGCATCGAGAATCTGGCCGGGCGTGCGGGGCTGCTGGTCCACGGTCGGTGTGCGGACGGCCTGTGCCACCGCGCCGGCCGTGCCCAACGGCAAGGCTCCGGCAGACCTGGGTACCGGCGGCAGGGCCGCGGCGACCGGCCGTGAGCCACGACTCGGCGTGGCCGCAAACTCCGTCAGCATCACGCGGCAGTCAGCCGGATCGGGCGTGTGCGGGAGGAGGCCGCGCACATGCTCGATGAGCCGCTCGCGTTCGCGGCGATACGCGGCCGCCGCATCGCCTGCCGGATCGCGGGCCAGCGTCGCCTGAACGGCCGACCGAAAATAGCTATCGGGCACGGCGATCGACACGAGGATCGAGTCGGGTCCGGCGGACTGTGGCGGCGTGGCGAGCACCGGGGGTGCCGGTGCCGCCGGCGCGACGGACGCCGCGATCTCGGCCGGTGCATTCGCGCCGGCCACCGGCTGATCACCCCGCGGCCGCTGCGGCTCGGGCAGCGCCGGCGGCTCCACGACCGCCGGTGCGGCGAGCGGCAGCGTGACGGTCACGTCGATGATCGCACCTTTGACGAACGCCATGCCCTGCCGCACCTTCGCGGCGAGGTGCCGCTCATGGGCCACGCGGCGGGCGAGGTCGGGATCGACGGACAGGTCGTCGTGCTCGACGTCGGCCACGAGCGGTCCGGCATACACCCGGCCGCTCCGCAGGTCGGTGACGGCGACGTGTTCGGGTTTCAGGCCGGCGATCGATGCCGCCACGAGCACGCGGATCGCCTGCACCCGTGCCGGCTCGAGTTCCACGTCGGGCTGCGTGCGGACATTGACGCTCGCGGTCTTCACCGGACCGGCGGCCATGCCGCCGTCGAGCCCCGCCCGTTCGGCCACGTCGGTGAACACGGCGGCCCGCTCGATGCCCGGCATCGAGCAGATCACGTGGGCGAGTTCTTCCTGCACGGCGACCCGCAGCATCTCTTCCTGCACCGCCCGGCTCTGCCAGGGGCTGTTCTTCTCGAGTGCCCGCTTGAGGCTGCTGCCGAACTCACGCGGCAGCGCCTCGGCGTCGACCAGCGCCCGCATGTAGGCGCTCTGCCGGGGCCGCGGCACCCATACCCGGCCATCCTCGGTGCGATGATCGACGAGCTGGGCCCGGTCGAAGGCGGCCTCGATGATCGCCATCTCCGACGACGGCAGCACGGTGCCCGGCAGCAGCTCGACCTCCTCGTTGATCGGCCGGTCACGGACGAGCCAGGCGGCCCAGCCGACCGCGGCGGCCACGAGCCCGAGCGCGAGTACCTGGGCCACGGTGAACCGCGGCAGTCGTCCTGTCGTCGTGTCTGTGAACTGATCGTTCATCGGTCTGCTTCCAGGTCAGGCGGCCATCCCCCGGGCCCGCCGCCGCGGCAGCCGGAGCGTCACCGCGGTTCCCCCTTCGGGACAGGCGGTGACCAGCAGCGAGCCGCCGAGCCGTGCCGCGCTTGTTTCCAACTCGTTCGCGACCGCGGCCCGGGCGTTGCCCGAGTCGGCCACCTCGATCTCCACCGCGGCGCCGGTATCGACGGCCGTCACCACCACCTCGCACAGCGGGCGCAGGTCGCTCTGTGGATCGGGCACGACTGCGGCTGCGACAGCCTGCTGCACGAGACCTTCGAGCAGACGGGCCAGCGGCTGCGGATCGCCGCATCTGGCCAATTGCGGGTCGATGTCACAGGCGAACCGTACGGCCGGAGCGTCACGCCGTGCGGCGGCTACGGCTGTCGCCACGAGGTCGCCGATCGTGGGAGCGGCCCAGATCGGCAGGATGCGGGGACCGCTCTCGTCCGCACCGTCTGCGGCTGAAAACAATGAGTCACCTGCCGTCATGACGAAGCCTCCTTGCTTCGGTGGACTTGCTTCGATGGGCCTGGTCGAACGTGAGCCGATGCGTCCCCTGCGTCAGGTGGCGTAGGCAGCACGGCGCGGCTCCGCCGCTCCGCAGACGCCGTCCATCACCCAGCGATTCACGTCGGCGAGCATGGCCCGCGACACGTTGTCCGTCTCGGCCGCCGGATAGATCCTCAAGGCCAGTTGGGCGCCGGCGGCGTGGAACAGCCGCAGCGTGCGATCGGTCTGCGCCGCGGCAGCCTCGTCGGCATCACGCGGGGCGCACAAGAGCATCGGCAGCCGCCGCACGTCGGCGATGCGGGCGAACAGGGCCTCGTCGAGCGGAAATCCGCCGCCAAGCGACACGACGCCGGCGAAGGCTCTCGGCTGGCGGCAGGCAATCCGGAAGGCATCGCGGCCCCCCTCCCCCTGCCCGACGAGATAGATGCGGTCGGGATGCACGCTGAGCCGGCTGCACGCCCGGTCGATCGCCTCCCACACCGGCTCGGCGATGTCGGCCCCGGTGGCCGGCGGGGCCGCCTGCACCGCCACGAAGTTCCGCAGGCTCACCCGGGACATCGCCCGTCCGAGGTCGAAGGGGTTTGCACCCGGCAGCCAGACGAGCAGCGGATAGCGATAACCCGCCTCGTAGCCCTGCGGCAGGAAGACGCGGGAGTCGCCCATCCAGTCGGGCAGCGCGGCCCGCGGAGGCCGGGCCAGTTCGCCGGCGGATCGCTTCCCCACGCCGCGCACTGAACGTTTCGACCGACGACCACTCATGCCACACCTCGCTGGGCTTGGGAACAGGCCGGCCACACGTGGGCCGGCCCGTCAGAAGACGGCGGGTTGTAGCCGACCCCCACCGCGCGAACAACGCCAACGCAACCGGGCCGCGCGGAGACCGCGCGGCCCGGGCGATTCAGGCAAGCTGGGCAGACGACGCGGTCAGGCGGCGGTGCCCGTGAGGCGGTTCATCGCGGCAACGAGCTCCTTGACAGCGGCGATGCTCTTGTCGAGAGCGGCCCGCTCGGCAGGCTGGAGCGACAGCTCCACGATCTTCTCCACGCCGCCGGCGCCGAGCACCACGGGCACACCGACGAAGTAGCCGCCCACGCCATACTCCTTGTCGCAGTAGGCGGCGCAGGGCACGAGCCGCTTCTTGTCGCGGACCACCGCCTCGACCATCTGCGCCGTGGCCGCCGCGGGGGCGTAGTAGGCGCTGCCCGTCTTGAGCAGGCCCACGATCTCGGCGCCGCCGTTGCGGGCCCGATCGACGATCGCCTCGAGCCGCTCGGGCTTCACGAGCTGGGTGACGGGAATGCCGCCGACGCTCGTGCACGACGGGATCGGCACCATCGTGTCGCCGTGACCGCCGAGCAGCATGGCCGAGATGTCCTCCACGCTCACCCCCAGCTCCATGGCGAGGAAGGAGCGGTAGCGGGCGGTGTCGAGGATGCCGGCCTGGCCGATCACGCGGCTGGCCGGGAAGCCGGTCACCTGGAACGTCCGCTGCACCATCGCGTCGAGCGGGTTGGAGACCACGATCACCACGGCCTGCGGGCTCGTCTCGCGAATCTTCGCGGCGACGTCGCCCACGATCTTCGCGTTGGTCGAGAGCAGGTCGTCGCGGCTCATGCCCGGCTTCCGGGCGATGCCGGCCGTGACCACCACCACGTCGCTGCCGGCCGTGTCGGCCCAGTCAGTCGTGCCCACGAGCTTCGAGTCGAAGCCCATGATCGGCGAGGCCTCGAAGAGGTCGAGCGCCTTGCCGGCGGGCATGCCCTCGGTGGCCGGGATGTCGAGGAGGACGATGTCGCCGAGTTCGCCGGCGGCACACCAATGAGCGGTGGTGGCGCCGACGTTGCCGGCACCGATGATCGAGATCTTCGCGCGTCGCATGCAGATGCTCCAGGTGAGTGAGAGAACGGGGAGGGAGAGAACAGGTGTGAGTCGAACGAGAACGGTGAGAACCGGGCTGCCAGCCGTCAGGTGCCGTCGCCCGGCACGTCGATGCGGTCCGGAAGTGCCGCGCGGGCCTGACGCTCGGCGAGTCGGGCGGCGCGACCCGACGCCCAGACGCCGTAGATCACCGCAGCCGCCACCGCGGCGCCGAGGCCGGCGAAGATCCAGGAGAGCACGGTGCTGGTTTCGGCCGTCGAGGGGGGCTTGCGCCACTCGGCCCGCCGCGCGACGAGCAGGGCCGTCTCCCGCCGCTTGCCCTTTTCCTCGCGGTCGCCTTGCGACGAGATGATCGACACGTCGGCGAGTGGGTAGCCATACCGTTTGAGGGCGAAGCCGTCGATCCGCACCCCCTCCGAGATCGAGTCGCCCGTGGGCATGCCCGGCGGCAGATCGCGAACGCAGCAGACGATCGGGTAGGTGTCTTGGTCCTGCCCGTCGATGCGGATGAGCGGCGTGTCGACGAACACGAACAGCTCCCAGTAGTGGTCGGTGCCGAGCTGCTCCCGCCGAAACGGCTCGTCGATCGCGATCCGTGTGGCCTTGCGAGCGATGCCCGTGATCGTGATCGGGGCGCCCCGATGATCGGCGTACCATTTCTTGGCGGGATCGATGAGCGAAAGGATCGTGTCGGCCGAGACCGGCTCGCGGCGGCCCTCGTCGCGGGCGACCGCGGCGAGCATCGCGTAGAAGGCCTCCGCGTCACCGGCGGCGAGCCGGCCGCCGTCGCGAACCGTGTCGAAGAGGGCATAGTCCATGCCAAGGCCGCCGAGGGGCGTGGTGGGCTCGAAGGCGACACTGCTGGCCGCCATCACGACCGCCGGCCGCGACTCAGGCCAGTTCGAGGCATCCGCCGGCGCACCGGTCGGTGCGGGTCCGACACCAGCCGAGAGCGGCAGGCCCACGACACTGGCCGGCTCGTCGATCGACTGCCAGCGGGGCCACGTCTTCGGCGCCGCCTTCACGAGTACGTCGACCACGCGACCATCCGCGGTGCTCAGCCGCACGACGTCGAAGCTCGGCTGGCCGAAGAGCTGCTCCTGCTCGGGCGAGAGCTGCTGTGGGGCCACGAACGTGGCTCGGCCGCGGACCCGCACGAGGGCGTCGCCGATCGCCGGCCCATCGCTTGCGGCATCGGCTGCCGCCGCCCGCCAGCCGGTGGCCAGCTCGGCCGGCGCGGTGAGCCGCGCCAGCACGCGGATCGCCAGTTTCTGCTCATCGTCGCCCCAGGCTGTGGCCTGCTCGAGGCCGCGCCGCTGCTCGCGGTCGATGCCCCGCTCCCGGAGGAACGCGGCCACGTCGGCCGCCGGCTCGGCCGACCGAACCTCGACCGCGATCACGAGCGACACGACGGCCACCAGGATCGCCGACGCAACGCGTGGAATGCCGATCATCGAGAGTCCTCCTCGGTGGATCCGTCGTCGCGGGCCAGTTGGCGGAGCGACTCTTCCGTCGAAAACGGCGTGTACTCCCGCAGCGACGCATCGAGGTCGAGCGGCGCATCAGCGGCCCGCCGCTCGCTCCAGCCGGCCCAGCGCATGCCGATCAGCGTCGCGGCGACGAGGGCTGCCATCGTAACGATCGCCACGGTGCCGAGCGAGGTGCCCCCCGGCGTGACGGGCGGCAGCGGCTTCCATGCCGGCTCCAGGGCCATCATGAGGGGGGCGACCCGGATCGTGTCGGCGGCGTTGTAGGCATACCGCTTGAAGAAGTAGCCCGTCACGTCGACGGGCTCGTGGACCTTCATCCCGGCAGGCATGCCCTCGGGCAGGTGCAGAAACTGCACGACGATCGGTGAGGCCGGCCCGCCGGCCGGCTCGAGCCAGCCCTGCCAGTAGCGGTCGATCCCGTAATGATTCTCGGGCGCCTTCAGTTCCTCGACGCGATGAAACACTCCCTTGATCCGCACCAGCCGCCCACGAAACGACCGGGGCTGGCCGAACAGTTCCGCGAAGCTCACGCGGGGGGCCGGCGCAGCGGCGAGCGTGTCGCGGCCCGCCGCCTGGAGCGCGCTCCACGTCTGGAGCCAGGCGTCCATGTCGCCCTCGCGGAAGAACGTGTCGTCGCGGACGCGGCCGAGTGATCCGGCATCGGCGCTGAGGTCGTCGGCCTCCGCGACGAACGGCTCCGGCTCCGGCTCGATCACCACCTCATCGCCCGCCGGGGGACGACCGCGGACCGCGTCGAGCGACGTGTCGATCGGCGGCGCGGCCGGCTGCCGCCGCACCGGAAACCAGATCCGCTCGATGACCGTCAGGCCGAGCAACAGCGCCAGCGCCGCGGGCATGAACCGCCAGAGCAGTCGCTGGCGTTCGCCCCGCTCGAAGTAGTTGCGCGGACCGCTCACGGTTCGTGGCTCGCTGCCTGCTCCCGCTGCTGCCGCCGCATCTCACGCCAGACGTAGCAACTGAACGAACCGATCAGCGTGAACGGCATCGCGAGCATCAGGAGGATGCTGTAGAAGTAGCCGCGAGCGAGGTTCAGTCCGTCGGGGTCGGACGTGTTGACCGCGTCCTTGCAGTTGGGACAGCCGAGCGAGTCGGCCGCGATGACCGCCACGGCGACGAGCGACAGGGCTGCGAGCGGGATCAGGCGTTTCATGGGGGGAATCCTCGGATGCCGACTCATTTCCATTGTAGCGTCGACACCGCGGCCGGCCCGTAGTCCCCGTAGGCTTGTCACTCCCCCGTAGGCTTGTCACGCCGTGACAGCTTCCCGGTCACGGCGTGACCGGGCTACCCCCGTGGTAGAGCATGAGGTAGATCACCACGCCCGTCACCGACACATAGAGCCAGATCGGCAGCGTGATCCGGCCCAGCCGCCGGTGGGCCTCCCAGCGCTGCTTCCAGGCGAGGAAGAACATCCGCAGGGCGAGCACGGGCACGGCGGCGGCGAGGATCACGTGCGAGATCAGGATGGCGAAGTAGACGATCCGCACGCCCCCCTGCCCCGTGAACGGCACGCTCCCCGCCATCGCGTGATAGGTGAGATACGAGACGAGGAAGACCGCCGAGACGGCGAACGCGGCCACCATCGCCGCGCGGTGGGCCTTCCAGTTGCCCCGGGCGATCGTCACCCAGCCGATCACGAGCAGCACCGCCGCGATCGAGTTGAGCACGGCATTGAGCGTGGCCAGCGGATGCGCGGCAAGAAGCGGAACGATCGCAAGACCGACACTCATCGGGCAGCCTCCGCCGCGGCCGGCTGCGCCGCCTCGCCACCCGGCGTCCCCTTTTCGGCAAGCACATCGCGGATCAGCTTTTTGAGCTCGTTCACGCGATCCTGCTGGAGCAGGTGGTAGCCGCCGCGCAGCCGCCCCTGCCGATCGAACACGACGCCGCGTTCCGAGTGCACGCCCACCTCCACCGGCAGCTTGAACGTCTTCATGCCCACGTCGCTGATCACCTTCATGTCGCCGGTGAGAAACTTCCAGCGGGCGGGATCGGCCGAGAACCGATCGGCATACCGGCGGAGCACGTCGGGCGTGTCGTTGACGGGATCACAGGTGAGACTCACGACGACGAACTCAGGATCCTGGATCTCCTTCAGGATGTCGGCGATTGCCTGGTTCTCCCGAAAGCAAGGCCCCGGGCAATTGGAGAAGAAGATCGCCCCCATCCAGACCTTGCCGGCGAGCGCCTGCGAACTGAACTCGGCCCCGGTCTGATCGGTGAGCGTGAACGGCGTATCGGCGATGTTCCCGGCCGACTCCTCATCGACCTCCACCTTCCCCGCCACCGGCAAAGGCGGCTCCGCCCGCCGCGCCGACTCGTCAGCCGCAGGCCGACAGCCACAGGCTGCAAGGACGATCCCGAACCCGAACAACCACAGGATCGAGCCGGGATCGGCGGAAGCTCGAGGAGCATTTGGACCGAGTCTTCGAGGTCCACCGCGACAATCCGAAGGACCGCGAAGCGGCGACTTCTGCCGTCCCGGCGGTGCCATCGCGGAGGGGCCAGACCGACCCACGGGAGACGCCACTTCAATGTGCCGCATCGACAGCGGCCTCCGCCGCCTTCTCGAGGAGTTTGACGTCCGAAGCCCGAGCCATGTGGAGGGCCCGCTCCTGCGACACCATGCGGTTTCGCATCCCGATGTCGGGAATGAGCATGATCGCGAGGAAGATGGCCATCATCGCGGCCGGGATCGTGAGCACGTACTTCCAGTTGGCCTCCCAGAGCACGTGCATGAAGAACAGCACGACGAGCATCGCCTTCGTGCAGGACACGGCCATCATGAACGCCCAGCCCACCTGCGGCTGGTCGCGCCACGGCCAGGCCGGGGAGTAGGTGAGGAACGACATCGTCGTGAGGCCGCAGAGGGCGAGGAACACGAGCAGGTATTTGCCGACGCCGCCGTGGCCGTGGTCGTCGCCATGGTCGTGTGCGGCGGAGTGCTCGAGCGCCTCGTCGGCGGTCTCGCCGGGCCTGGTGACGGGGCCGTGGGGATCGTGTGCGGGGTGGCTCATGATCGGGTGATGCCTCGGAATGTCGGAATCAGAACAGGTAGAGCAGCGGGAACAGGAAGATCCACACGAGATCGACGAAGTGCCAGTAGAGGCCGGCGTTCTCGATCATGCCGGCCCGCTTCGCGTCGAGCCGATAGGAGAGCAGGATCGCGAACACGATCAGGCCCACGAGCACGTGGATGGCGTGGAAGCCCGTCATCAGGAAGTAGGTACTGGCCCACATGTTGCCGCCGGGGATCACGATCGGCAGCCGCAGCCAGGGGAAGACGTCGTTGAGTCCGCCGCCGTGGCCGCCATGCCCGTCGCCCCCGCCTTCAGCATGCGCGGCCCCTTCGGCGGGCAGCGGCATGATCTGATCGGCGACGACCGCGAGATCGAAGGCCTGCTGATCGGGGCTCGCGACCATCTTCCGCACCTGCTGCAGGCGGGTGCGGGCGGCGACCTGATCCGTCGAGAGTTGGTCGGCTGGGGTGTCGTCGAGTTCCTTCAGCCGGTCGATCATCGCCGGCTCGCCGAGCCGGGCCCGCACGGCGGAGCCGTAGTAGAGATCGGGCCGCTCGTAGATCAGGCCGCGGGGCTTCCACGGATAGATGCCATGGGAGAACTTGGCCTGGTATTCGTAGGCCTTGATCCCGAGGAAGAGCGTGCCGAGCAGGAGCGTGAGCAGCATCCAGGTTTTCGCCAAGCCGACCTTGTTGACCCGGGCAGCCTCGAGGGCGAGCACGATCGTGACGCTGGAGCAGATGAGCACGAACGTGTTGAAGGCACCGATCGGCTCGCTCAGGTGCACATGGTGCGGCTTCGGCCAGACGGCGGCTCCGAATCGCAGCACGACGTAGCTGCCGAGGAGGGCCGCGAAGAACATGATCTCCGTCGAGAGGAAGAGCCACATGATCAGCTTGCCCTTCGAGAGGGGCAGGCCGGGCTGGTACTGCAGCGTCACGTGGCCGTGGTGGCCGTGACCGTCGTGATGCCCGTGGTCGTGGCCGTGAGGAACGGAGATGGCGGAGGCGTTCATCGTCGATGCCTGGTTGGGATGATGGTCTGCAGGAATGAGCGGGGGATGACTGGTCTCGGACGGATCACACGGGCCGACCGAAGGCGACGGCCGCGCAGAGCAGTCCGAGCAGCGTCGCCAGCGACGTGAGCAGGAGCGTGCGGGCCGTGGCGTCATCGCGGCGAATCGCGAACCGAGCCGTGGCCACAGCATACGCGACGGCGGCCACGGCCGCCGCCAGGAACAGCCGCACGCTGCCCGAGGGGACGGCGAGCACCAGGCTGACCGGCACCATGGCGAGGGCGGCCGACAGGGCCTGGCCGGCCGCCCGCAATCCCGTGGGATCGACGACGGTGAGCATCTGCAGGCCGGCGGCCGCGTAGTGACGGCGATACAGCCAGGCGATGGCCATGAAGTGTGGGAACTGCCAGAGGTAGAGCACGCCGGCGAGTGCCGCCGCCGCAAGTGCCCCGCGGGCATCGCCGGCGGCCAGCCGGGCCGGGCCATCCGCCGCCAGCCAGCCGATCGCCACGGGGAGTGCGCCAGCGATCGCCCCGACCGCCGTATTGAGCGGCGAGACGAGCTTCATGGGCGTGTAGACGACGACATAGAGCAGCCAAGTGGCGACTGCCGCCGCGGCCGCGGGCCAGCCTCCCGCCGCGGTGACGATCGCAGCGCCGAGGCCGAGCAGCGCCGCCGACCACCATGCAGCGACCGCCACACGCATCTCACCTGCGGCGAGCGGGCGTGCGGCCGTCCGCGGCATGAGCCGGTCGGTGCGGCGTTCCAGAATCTGGTTGACGATGCTCGAACTCGCCGCCACGAGCGCAGTGCCGACGAGCACCATCACGAGCCGGAGCGGCTCCACGGGCTGGCCACCGGTCAGCCACGCCGCCGTGGCCACCGTCGCGAGCACCATCACGGCGATCCGTGGCCGCACGAGCTGTGAGATGGTGGCCATGAGCGACCGTGAGGCGGCAGCGTGCCCCCGGGCGACCGGAGCCGCGCCGGCCACGGCCACGGCCACGTCGGCCGCGGGCATCAGCTCGGGGGGTGCGGTGGCAACGGCCGTCATGCGAAGGCCCTCTCACCGGCAGCAGGCTTCGTGAGCCGACCGCGGCCGAACGCCCCGGACACGATCGCAAGCACGACCGAGCCGCCCAGGATCAGCATGCCGAGCACGACGTGGCCGGTGACCACCCAGGCCGACCAGGCACTGCGAGCCAACCGGGCGTCAGCCGACTGCCAGGCCTCCGGCAGGATGCCATCGGGCATGCCCCAGTTGGCGATCCAGGCACCGCCACCGAGCAGAAACTGGCAGACGACGACCGCCACGAGGGTCCGCGCCCACCACCGTGCCGGCGACGGCCCGTCGGGCACGCCCGCCAGAGCCGCCGCGGCGAGCGCCGCGACCGCACAGGCCCCGAAGAGGTGCAGGGCGACGAGCCAGCCGAACGTGCCGGGGTCGATCGTCGCATCGGCATGCCGCAGCTGGGCCCCGGCCACGAGCTGCACGTACGACGCGACGAGCAGCGCGGCAGCTGCACGACTCCCGCCGGCCGGAGAATCCATGACACGGCGACGAGTCAACGTGGCCACCGCCACGGCCACGGCGAAGAACAGCGGTCCGGTGCAGGCATGCACCTTCGCGACGGTCTTGTCATCGAGCAATACGCGGGCACCACCGAGCAGCCCCTGCACCACCACGAGCAGCACCGCGGCCGCCGCCAGCGCCCGCACGGCGGGCGACGCACCCGACCGCCAGACGACGGCAACCATCACGAGCGTGATCATTCCCACGAGCGCCCCGAGCAGCCGGTGCCCGTGCTCCAGAAACAGATCCCAGGGGCCGTGAAACCACTCAGCGAACGGAAACAGGAACATGTTGTGGCCGTAGGTGCCCGGCCAGTCGGGCACAGCCATCGCCGCCTCGTACGTCGTCACGAGCGCCCCGAACGACAACAGCACCGCCGTCACCCCGACGAGCATGCAGCTCACCAGGTGCGGCCAGTTCCAGGTTGTCGAAGACGATTGAGACATGGAATGATGATGGCCGCTTTCTGCAAACCGCAGCGGGAAGGTGAGGGATCGGTGCGAGGATCCCGAGCCTTAGGCCGCCGCGGCCTTCAGCGAGGGAACTCGCACCGTCCCTCGCCGGCGCCAACGCAATGGACTGCGGTCTTGTGCGTATCGTTTCCTCTCGGCTCGCGCCTCGGGCTTCTCTATACCTTCAGTGCGCCGCCAGGGCCGCCGCCGCAGCGGCCGCGTTCGGCGGATCGGTCTGCATGAGGTGGTCCTTCTCGCAGCCGGGCACGGAGTACTCGTAGGGGCCACGGTGCACGACCGGCTGGAAGTCGAAGTTGCCGTGGCCCGGCGGGCTCGGCGCGGTCCATTCGAGCGTGTTGGCATTCCACGGATTCCGGCCGGCGACCGGGCCGTAGAACATGCTCCAGAAGAAGTTCGCCGCGAAAATGATCTGCGAGGCGACCATGCCGATCGCACACCACGTCATGAACGCATTGAGCGGCTGGAGGTGGTGGAACGTCTCGTAATGGTAGGCATCGGCCAGCCGACGGGGGAACCCGACGGCCCCGAGGATGTGCATCGTAAAGAAGGTGCCGTTCATGAAGATGAACGTGAGGAAGAAGTGCACCTTCCCCCAGAACTCGTTCATCGTGCGGCCGAACATCTTCGGAAACCAGAAGTAGATCGCCGCCCAGACGCCCATCGCCGTACCGGCGAAGAGCACGTAGTGGAAATGGGCCACGATGAAGTAGGTGTCGTGGATGAAGATGTCGACGGGCGTGGCCGCCATGAAGATGCCCGACAGGCCGCCGATGATGAACATCGACACGAAGGCGAGGGCGAAGAGCATGCTCGTCGTGAACTGAATGCGGCCGCCCCAGATCGTGCCCAGCCAGTTGAACGTCTTCACGGCGCTCGGCAGGGCGATCATCATGGTCGACACCATGAACGTGATGCCGAGGGCCGGGTTCATGCCCGACATGAACATGTGGTGGCCCCAGACGATGAAGCCCAGGCCGGCGATGCCCGCCACGGAGTAGACCATCGGCCGGTAGCCGAAGAGCGGCTTGCGGGCGAACGTGGTGAGGATGTCGCTCACCATGCCCATCGCCGGGAGGATCATGATGTAGACGGCGGGGTGGCTGTAGAACCAGAAGAGGTGCTGCCAGAGGAGCGGCTGGCCGCCACCGGCGCCCGGCACGGCATTGTTGACGATCAGGCCTTCGGGGGAGAAGAAGCCGGTGCCGAGCGTCCGGTCAGCCAGCTGCATGAACCCGGCGGCGGTGAGCACCGGCAGGGCGAACGCCTGGAGGATCGCGGTGATGAACATGCCCCAGATCGTCATCGGCAGCCGGAACATCGTCATGCCCGGAGCCCGCATGAGGATGATGGTCGTCATGTAATTGACACTCCCAAGCATCGACGACACGCCGACCATCGTCAGGCCCAGGAGCCAGAGCGTCTGCCCCCAGCCGCTCGCCGGCGACGAGGCCGTGTTGGTGGAGAGCGGCGGGTAGCTCGTCCAGCCACCGGACGCCGCGCCACCTTCCACGAAGAAGCTGGCACCGAAGAAGAAGAACGCCGGCCACATGAACCAGTACGACAGCATGTTGAGCGTGGGGAACGCCATGTCGTCGGCCCCGATCATGAGCGGGATCAGGTAGTTGCCGAACGCTCCCGCGAGGATCGGAATGATCACGAGGAAGATCATCACCGACGCATGCATCGTGAAGAGCATCGTGTAGAACTCGGGGGCCATTTGGCCGCCCTCTTGGGCGAAGAGCTTGCCGAGCACCGGCACGTCGGACCACGGCCAGGCCACCTGCCAGCGGACGGCCAGCGCGAGCAGGCCGCCGATGAGGAACCACACCAGCGTCGAGAACAGGAACTGCAGGCCGATGACCTTGTGGTCTTTGGAGAAGACGTAGGTCGAGAGGAAGTGGCCGAGTCCGCCCTTCGGGGCATGGGCCGGCGCGGACACGGTGACGTGGCCGTGATCGACAGCGGTGGCGGCGGGAGGTGTCATGGTCGTGTCTCCGGATTCCTCTCGGACTGTGTGATCGAATGCGTTCAGTTGGCGGCCAGCGATTCGCCGGCCTCGGGCGCGGGCTGCGTGGCCTCCTGCTCGGCGTACTTCCGCTCCAACCAGGCGTCGAACGCCGCCCGGGGCTCGAACGTCACACGCCCCTTCATCTTGTAATGGCCCCAGCCGCAGAGTTCGGCACAGACGATATCGAACTCGCCGGCCTCACGGGCCTTGAACCAGACGGGGATCTTCATGCCCGGCACGGCGTCCTGCTTGATCCGCACGTTGGGCAGAAAGAAGCTGTGGAGCACGTCCATGCTTTTGAGCTGGATGAGCACGTCCTCGTCAATCGGCAGATGGAGATCGTTAGTCAGGTGCAGGTCATCGGGCGTACCGAGTTCGCCGTCACGGCCTGGATACCGCAGCCGCCACTCGAACTGCCGTGCCACCACCTCGACCGTCGGCGGCATGTCGGGACGCCGCATCTTCACGTCGGCCCAGGCGTTCATCTGGTAGATCGCGAGGAAGAGGAGCGTGGCCGCCGGAATGATGGTCCACACCACTTCGAGCGTGTGGCTGCCATGGATGTAGGTCGCGGGCCGGTCGTTCTTCGCCGCGTCGTACTTCCAGATAAACCAGAAGAGCAGCACCTCGGTGACCACGAACACGATCCCGGTCAGGGCCAGGATGAAGTAGAAGAGCGAGTCGATCTGCGTCCCGTGCGTCGAGACGTCCTTGGGCAGCCAGTGGTCGAACGCCGGCGCAACCGCGAACGTCGCCACGCCGAGCACCGGCACGGCGAGGAACAGCAGGCCCCAGAAGATTCCCGACAGACGATTCCGCACGACTTCGCTCCTGACTCAGGCGTTTCCGGCACCGGGCGTTCGCAGCCCGCTCATCTCCCCTGCGCCACCAGCGTGCGATCGGCCCCGAGTTCGCCATCGAACTCGTAGGGAAGCGACAACACGTAGTTCACGATATGCCAAATATCCTCGGGCGGCACCGTGCCCTTGGCCGCGGGCATCGGCGCACCGTTGATGCCGGCATGGATGCGGTAGTAGAGGTCGAGCGGTCGCCGACCGCCGCGGTAGATGCCGTGCCGAAGGTTCCGCGGCGGGATGGTCCGCGGCCGGAGGGCATCCCCCTCCAGCACATCACCGAAGCGATCGAGCCAGGCGAGCTGGGCCCGATGCTCGGCGACCTCGTCCGCACTCATGCCGGAGGTGGAAGTCTCGCCGGCCTTTGCCAGACCGCTCTGCACTTCCTTGCCGATTTCGACGATCGCCTTGTTCCAATCGTCGTAGTCGTTGGCCTGGCCATCCCCCAGGCCCGTCGGCCCATGGCACTTCACGCAGTTGGCCTTGTCGCCATAAAAGAGCTCTTTGCCCTTGGCGATCGATGTCGCCAGGTCGAGGCCGGCGGGCATCTCGGGCACGGCGATCCGGGCATCGGCGGCCGCCTGCCACTTTTCGGCGACGGGCACAAGCGTCTCGGCGACCAGGAACTCCTGCGTCTCAGGGAGCTTGCCCTCCGCATCGTCGTCGAGTTCGAAGTAGGCCCGCATCAGGGCCAGCTCCGTCTCCCCACGGATCGAGAGGTACTTCACATACTCCGCCAGGGCGTCGATCTGCACGTCGCTCAACAAGGCGAACGAGGGCATCGACGTGCCCGGGATCCCGTTGTGCAGGATTCGGACCAGGTCGTCGTGCGTCGGCTTGTCGGATCGCTCAGTGCTCTTGAACTTGAACACGCCGGGGCGGTAGTCGCGGGGATAGGGATTGAGGAAGGCCGCAGTCGGCCCCATCGCATCGCCCGTGATCCCGTGACAATGGCTGCAGTGCTCGCGGTACAGGCCGTTCTTGCGGCCGGCGATGTCGCTCCGGACCGGCCCCGCAGCAAGCTTCAGCTTGGCCAGATCGAGTCCGGTCTCCGGCAGTGCCACCGGTTCGTCGGGCGTGCCGAACATTGCCAGCAGGATCGTCGCCACCTGCCGCTCCTGATCGGGCGAGAGCCGCTGCTTCGTGGCCTCGACCATGTTGAGGCGGAAGTATGCGGGCGGGGTACGACCGCAGCCGGTGGCGGCGAGCAGGAGCCCCAGGACGGCCACCGAGAACGAGAAGCGGAACGACGAGGGCGAAGCGACGTTGGTATTCATGGATGGGTTCAACGACATGACGATGACTGCTCCCGCTCAGCTTCCGAGGGCGCCGGCCGGTACGTCCAGCGTGCCCAGATCCTTCACCTCGTCGGCCTCGAGACGAATCTGGAACCTGCCCTTGGGCGTCCACTTGAGTTCGGGCTTCGGCAGGCCAACCGCGCCGCTCGGGCCGGACGACCGCTCGTGCCAGACCTGGAACTCGAGCATCTCCCCCGCCGGAAGATCGGGGATCGTGAACGTGCCATCGGCGGCCGAGACCGCCACGTAGCCATCCTTGCGGAAGACACAGTAGGCCTTCATCCACGGATGGATGTTGCAGGTCACCATCGTCGGCATGCCGGTTTCGGAGTCGGGCTTGTAGACCGTGCCCGCACCGGCCGGGATGAGCTGATTGAAGCTCGAGCCGGCGATGTTGGTGTTGTGACCGATCGGATCGCTGTTGCGGACGTCGACGGGCTGCCCCACGCGGGCCGCGAAGACGGGCGAGAGAAACTCGCAGTTCTTTTGGTCGAACACGAGCGGCGTCTCGGGAACGGGGTTCTTCACGCGGGTCGTCTTGCGGGCGAACACGACGACGTTTGCCAGCCCCTTCGACGACGGATCGACGAGCAGCGACCGGTCGAACAGTTTCATGCCCCCCTTGGAACAGACCTCGGTGTCCTTGTCGACGACGAGGGCCTTCGGATCACCGACGGTGCCGGCATATGTGAACCGCCCCTTGAGCGTCGCCCAGCCGGTGCCGGTGGCCGCCGCTGCGTCGGACTGCCCGCCGGACGCGGGCGTCGAGACGAGCGTCGCCCGCAATTTCCCTGCGGCCTCGGCATCGCCGGCCGGCACGGAGACCCGTGCCGGTCGGCAGCCGGAGGCGAGGCAGATCGAGACGCTGAAAACGAACAGGAACCGGATTGCGGCCATCACGCTGACTTTCACTTCTGAAACACACCCGGGGCCAGAACGATCTCGCCGAGATCCGTGCCGGCGGCGGCGACGGCGACCTTCTTGCGGCCCTTCGCGGCCTTCTCGGCCTTGCCGCCGATGGTCATCTCGCCGATGTAGCCGGCCTTCTCGTGCCAGAACTGCAGTTCGACCTCGCCGGCCGGCACGCCCTTGATCTCGAAGCTGCCGTCGGCCTTCGACACGGCGGCATACGGATTGGGGCGAACGACGAGCCACGCCTTCATCCAGGGATGGATGTTGCAGGTCACTTGAGCGGGAATCGCCTCATCGCTCGAGAACTTCACGGTGGTCTGGCCACCGGAGGGGATCAGGTTGTTCGACGGCGGGTTCTTCACCGTGGCGACGTTGCTGTTGTGGCCGACCGAGTCGGAGTTCTTGATCACGAGCTCCTGTCCGGTCTGCACGAACTGCACGTGCGGCTCGAACCGGCAATCCTTGTTGTCGAGTTCGGGCTTCTGGCCAGCCGCGGCCGACGCCAGTTCGGGATTCACCTTCACGCCCTTGTCGCGGACATAGACGACGACATTGGCGATGCCCTTGTCGGCGCCGACGACGAGTTCCTCGGCGACGAGCTTGTGCTTGCCGCAGACCTCGACGTCCTTATCGGCCTTGAGCTCGGCGGCCGACGGCGCGTCGCCCCCGAACACGAACCGGCCCTTGATGGACCCCCACTCATCGGCATGGGCAGCCGACACGGCGCCGCAGGCGGCAGCCACGACGAAACCACGGGCAATCGATTTGAGCATGACAGGTCTCCGAAACATCGAGGCGGGATCGAACACGGCAGGACGCTCGCGGCCGGAAGCTGGCCGCATCCCTATCAGTTTAGTGCCACGCCTCCCGACGGCGAGCGATCGGCGGGCGAGCGGCCGTCAGGTCGGGCCTGGGTTTGCTTCGGCTCCGCAGTCGGCGGCGGCTGCTTGAGGAAGGCCTCGAGCGACAGGCTCCGCTTCGCGAACAGGTCGAAGTGCATGAGGAGGTCGGTGAGGGCCTCCACTTGCTGCTCGCTCGTGCCCGCGTAGAGCTCCTGGCTCACCGGCTTGTCGAACGGGATGTTGACCGGCATGCCGGTGTACGGGAGGAACCGCTTGGGGTTGGCGATCCAGTTGTGCACGTAGTCCGGCCGGAGCCGTTCGTGCACCCGCTCCAACTGTGGCGCCAATGCCTTCGGATTGCCCGGGGGCGAGTAGCTGCCCACGAGATGACACTTCACGCAGTAGTTCGTGTTGGTGACGATCTTGAGGGCGCCCTCCAGATGGCCGGGCTTCGTCGTCTCCTTCGCCTCGATCGCACTCTCGTCGAGCCGCGGGTCGTAGACGTACGGATACTCCGCCCCGTCCACCGCAGCGAAGTAGTTGACCAGCGCGCCTGCCTGATGCGAGCTGAAGGTGAACTTCGGCATCCGCAGCACCGCGGGCGGACGGATCGGGTGCGGATTGAGCAGGAACTTGTGCAGCCACGCCGACTGCACCTTCCGCCCCTCGCCCACCAGCGGCGGCGGCAGCCAGCCCCAGGCATCATCCGGCTTCACGTTCGGATTGATCTGCTTCTCGTCGGCGATGACTACCGGGAAGAGGAGCTTCGCAAGATCGCCCCCCTTGGCCGGGTAGTGACGGCCGGCCGCGATCGCATCGTCGGGCACGACGAGGTTCTGCGCACCCACCTGACGAGCTTCACCGTCGATCAGCACGTCGCGCCAGAGCATGAAGGGGCGATGGACCACCGCCTCCTCGTCGCCCTCTTCGATCGGCACACCATCCTCGTCGACGAGTTGCGGCTTGCCTGTGACGGGATCGAGCAGCGGCATCCCGACGAGCGAGGCCTTCCGCCGCCCCTGCCGATCCGTCGCGAGCGACGAGGCCACCTGCTGATCCGTGAAATGCGGCGACAGGTAGGGGTAGTCGGCGATCTCGGTCGCCTCGCCGAGCGAGCCCGGCTTGTAACGGATATCCCACCGATCCATCTGCAGGGCGTGGCAGCCGCCGCAGTTGTACTGCTCGGCGACGACGAGGCCGTCGAGCCGGGCCTGCTCCCGCGGCCCTGGCTTGTGCACGTACTGCGGCGCCGGCGGCTCCGCCACGAGACCGAGCACGAACGTCATCACCGCTTCCCGCTGCTTCGCGTCGAACGGGAACTGCGGCATGCGATACCGCTCGTTGTACGACTTGTTCTCGGCCTTCTTGTAGTCATAGCTCCGCGGCGCCCGCAGCTTCTGCCAGAGGAAGCCCTCTCGCTCGTGACCAAGCAGCTTCTGCACGAAGTAGCCGGTGTCGGGATCGAGCGACTCGATGTCGACGTGCTCATCCTCGTGCGTGACGCCGTAGGCGAGATCCTTCGGGAACGGATCGTCGCCGGCCGCGGGCGAGCCGCCATGATCCGCCGCTGGGCCGTGACCGTGGTGGCCACCATGACCGCCATGACCGCCCGCGAGCTGGTGCATCACGAAGTGCGACACCTGCTCGAACGCGATCCGCGACGGATCCTTGCGGCCCCAGTCGGCGAGCGCCGCACCGGCCGCCTTGCCGTCCTCGAAGCCGGGAATGTCGTGGCAGGAGTAGCAGGCGAGCTTGCCGACCGTCTTCTTGCCGACGTAGTGCAGCAGCGTGGCGTCGCGGTTTTGACCGAGGCCGGCGAGCAGCTGCTCGTCGCCCTTGATCACCGTCTGCTGGGCGGCCGCCAGACCATCCTTGAGGATGACCTCGGCGCGGGCCGCCGGGAACCGCTCCTTGAGATACATCAGTGCGAGTTCGTCGAGAGCAGCCCGCTCGTCCTGCGTGAGCGACGTGGCGGATGGGATGTTTTCCGGCTTCCAGTTCTCCGTCGACCGCATCAGGTATTCCGTGGCGTCAGCCGCCGGATCGGCAACGCTGCCGTCGGCCAGCGTCTCGGGCTCGAGCAGCACATTCGGCATGATCGTCTTGGGATGGTAGCGGGCCGGCTCGCGGAGCCAGCTGTAGAGCCACTCACGGCCGCGGGGATTCGAGGCGGCCTTCGCGCCGATGCGCGACAGGGTCGGCCCGTGCGTGCTCTGGGCCTCGGGGAAGTCGGCATGCTGATGGCAGGCGAGGCAGCCGCGCAGCTGCACGACCTTGCGGCCCCGGACGGGGTCGGCCGCAGCCGTGATGCCCGCGTAGGGCTTCACGTAGTCGAACGGCGCGCTCGCCTGCGTCATGTAGTGGATCATCGAGCGGATCTCGAGCGGCTCATACCGCATCGATTCCTCCAGGCCCTTGCCCTCGAGGTGATCCCAGAGACCGAAGAACCGGGGCATCTTCGTCGACGGACGGAAGTCCTGTGGATTCCGCAGCCAGGAATAGAGCCAGTCGAAGCCCACCTTGCTGGCCACGTGCCGCAGGCTCGGACCGACCTTCGGCAGCGTGCCCGGCGTCTCGGGATCCTTGAGCAGCGATGCGAGCTCGTGCGACCGCGGCGACAGCTTCGCCTCCGCTCCCGCTGCGGCGTCCCTCTCGATCGCCTCGCGGAGCCGCTCGCGGGCCGCACCGCCATCCGGGCTCGACTTCACTTCTTCGAGCCAGCGGCCAACCGTCGGACCGAGCTGGGCAAGACCACCGTCGACGGCGAGCGCCTCGGCGACCTCGTGGTAGTTAGGACCGAGCCGCATGTCGGGGCCGATCCGCTTGTCCGGACCCGACCAGCCGTTGATCTCATGACAGCCATAACAGCCGTATTGACGAATGAGGTGATAGCCTTCGACAAGCTTGGGCGCCGGCGGCTCCGGGAACTTCTCGCTCGGCTCGAGATCCACCACCTGGTGATGGCACTTGAGGCAGCTCGACTCCTCGAACCGCTGCGGCAGCATCGGCAGAATCCAGTGGTGGTTATTGAACCAACCATGTTCGTCGTGCCACTCGTGGGCCTGCTTGGGGGAATCCGGCGAATGCGAGGCCCACTTGAAGCTCGTGGAACTCCCCTGCCCCTGATGGCAGATCGTGCAGCCGAACGTCTTCATCGGATGGGGGCTCGAATCGCCCACGAAGAGATCGAGCCGCGGATGCGATGAATACGGCTGCGGCACGCCGCGGCGGACTTCGACCGTGAGCGGTTTGCCCCACTGGGGTGTTTCGATGAGCGACGTCAGCGCGACGGAACGGCCGAGCGTCTTGCCTCCCCCCACCTCCGCGATCACGTCGCCGACGGCGAGTCCGGCCTCGGCGGCCGGCGACTCGGGCACCACGACACTCACCGTCGGATCGTCGGCATTGAAGAGGCCCCGTGGCGCGAGCTGAAACCCGTACAGCTTCTCCAGCTGGGCATTGCCGTCGCCTTGGGTCACCGTCGACTCGGGGGCGGATCCCGGCGTGGGCAGCCTGAGGGATACGAGCTGTGACTGCTTGTACGCCGCCTCGGTCGGAGCGCCGGGCACCGACTTGTCCATGCCGCGGTGGCAGGTCGTGCAGCGGTCGAACCGGGCGACATCCCGAAAGTTGTTGTTGAGCGTCAGCTGTGGCAGCCAGAGCTGGTCGACGCGCAGCGGACCGTTGAAGGCGTCGAGCACGGGCAGCTCGAGCACGGCCTTGCCCGCGTTGGGCTTCCGGTCGGCGAGCGTCTTCTGCAGCTGGGCGAGCTTAGCCCGATGATCAGCGACGGCCTTGGCCGCCGCGTCTTCGTCGGCCGTCAGCTTCAGCAGCGTGGCGTCGAGCTCCTTGCGGTGGGTGTTGGCGGCCTGGAATTCGAGGGTGGCCGCATTGACCTCGGCCCGCTTCGCGTCGGCGAGCGCCAGCAGCTCCGTCTGCCGCTGCTGGGGCAGGCTCTCGGCGACGGCCAGCTCGTAATCGGCACGGTTCTTGTCGAGCTCCGCCTTGCGAAGCTTGAGCGCCCCGGCCAGCAGATCCTCACGGAACTTGGCCCGCTTGGCGATGTCCCGCAGGCGGGCGAGCAGATCCCCCCGGAGCACGAGCCGCTCATCGGGATCGGCCTGACTGGCAAGCTGGTCCACGTCGAGCTGCGCCCGGTCGGCGGCCTCGGCATCGGCGGGCACCGTCCGCACCTGGGCGATGAACTGCTTGGCCAACGCGGCATCGAGGTCGGCACGCCGAGCCGCAGCCAGCTGATCCTCCAATTCCGTCCGCCGCGCCTCATAGGCGGCCGAGTCTTGTTCGGCGACGCGGGCGGCTGCCGACCAGGTCTCGAGGTTCCGGAAGCCGCGGGCGTATTTCTTCCAGGGCCGGTTGTGGTCGGCCGCGAGCATGAGCACCGTGGCGAGCAGCAGCACGATCGCCACCAGCCCGAAGACCACGTGAAGGATCTTGAGATTCCGCCAGGTCTGTTCAGTAGCAGGCATGGGTGTGTTTCAGAGAGGCCGACGCGAGAGGAAATCCGGCCCTAAAAGTTCAGCGACAGTTCCGGAATGCTGATGATGTATTTCAGGTTGAACGTCCACCGCAGGATCATCTTGATCGGCAGCGTGAGCATGAGCAGCATCAAGTTCGCCATGATCATGTAGCGAATGAAGCCCATCTTGGCGAAGAAGCCGCGAAACACGGTGACCGCCAGGAGCGGCGGCAAAAGCAGCAGATAGGCCCCGAGCAGGACGAGCCCCGGCGCCTCGCGCAGCAGGATGTAGCCGATCTGAGTGAGCGTGCCCGCCCCCTGCGGCGGCCGCGGCAACGGCCGATCGAGCAGGTTCACCCAGAACATCTGCGGCAGGTCGACATTGTTGAGCACCTCCACCTTGTACGGCGTCCAGTACTCGAACGGCCCGTAGAAGTTCCAGTTGGGCCCGCGCAGGAACGTGCCGAGGATGATCAGCGTGATCCAGAGCACGAAGAAGCCGAACTGGTACGTCAGGTAGCTGAACTTCCGCTCTTCGATCGAGTAGTAGCCGTTGCCCTTCTTGTTGAAGTCGAGATACGGCATCGCCATCAGGCCGAAGACCACCAGGCTCGGCAGGACCACGCCCGCATACCAGGGGTCGAAGTAGACGAGCATCTCCTGGAGGCCGAGGAAGTACCACGGGGCTTTCGACGGGTTCGGTGTCTTCACGCTCGACGCCGGCTCTTCGAGCGGAGCGGGAAGGAAGATCGCCCAGAAGAGGAGGAAGGCCGACACGGCCACCATGCAGATCAGCTCGGTGTAGACGAGGTCGGGCCACACGAGCACCTTCTCGTCGTCGAGCTTTTCCATCGGGGGCAGCCCCTGCTTGATCCGCTCGTCATTGACGACGGCCTGCTTCGTGGCGACCCAGGTGAAGAAGGCGAGCAGAAACACGAGCCCGACGATCGGCACATTGTCGGGCTTCATCACGATCGCCGCAAAATTCTCGTCGGCCATCGAGAGGCCCATCAGCACCATGGCGATGTTCAGGATCGACCAGGCCACCATCGGCTGAACGAAGAACTTCCGGAAGACGAACAGCGCCGTGAACAGCGCCATCGTGCCCACGGTGTAAAGCATCGGGCCCGACAGCTTGTTGACGAGCGTGCGGACGCCGGACGGCAGGGCCGGCACCATCGACTCCGAGCCCGAGAGGGCGAGACTGGCGAGCACCATCATCGCCCCGGCGAACACCGCCCAGACGAGGGCCCAGCCGGTCTGGTTCTTCCGCTTCCAGAGCAGGAGCGCCGCGATGCCGTTCATCAGGGCGATGAACGTGTAGTAGCCACCGAGGAAGCCGGCGACGTCTTTGAGAAAAAAGCCGTTGGAATGCATCGGAGGTTTTAGAGCGGCCCGCTGATGCCGCCATCCTTTCGCACGCGCCAGAAATGGATCGCCAGCAGCAGCGCCACGGCCAGGGGAATGGCGATGCAGTGCAACACGTAGAACCGGTTGAGCGTCTCCTCACCCACGAACCGGGCGCCGAGCAGGCCGAACCGGGCGTCGGAGCCGTCGGTGATCATGTCGATGCCACCGATCGTGAGCAGCTGCTGCCCCGGGCCTTCGTAGCCGAGGAATGGCGTGGCCCGGGCCATGTTGGAGCCCACCGTGATGGCCCAGATCGCCAACTGATCCCAGGGCAGGAGATAGCCGGTGAACGAGAGGAGCAGCGTGAGCAGGAGCAGGATCACACCGATCACCCAGTTGAACTCCCGCGGCGGCTTGTAGCTGCCCGTGAGAAACACGCGATACATGTGGAGCCAGGTGGTGATCACCATCGCGTGGGCTCCCCAGCGATGTAATTCTCGCAGAATGCCCAGACTCGTCACGTCGCGCAACGCCAGGATGTCGTTGTAGGCCCATTCGAGCGTGGGCCGGTAATAAAACATCAGCAGCACGCCGGTGACCGTCTCCACCAGAAAGAGGAAGAAGGTCACGCCCCCCATGCACCAGGTGAACGACAGGGCGATGCCCTGCTTCTTGATCGACACCGGATGGAGGTGCAGAAAGAAGTTGGTGAGCATGACGACGATCCGATTCCGCCGATCGAGCGGCATCGGATGCCGGAAGATGCTCTTCCAAATCTGTGAATTACGAATCGTTTCGCCGATGGCCATGGCCTGAAAACGGTCCCTTCCTCAGACGGTGACAAACGAATCGGGATCGGCCCACTGGCCGAGCTCTTCCTGGAAAGCCCGGCTCTTATCCACCTCGAGCTGACCGTCGTCGGCCATGCGGATCGCATACCGCTCCAGCGGCCGGGGCGCGGGCCCTTCGAAGTTGATGCCGTCCTTGTAGAAGCCGCTGCCGTGGCAGGGGCACTTGAACTTCTGCTCTGCCTCGAGCCAGCTCGGCGTGCAGCCCAGGTGAGTGCAGACGGTCTTCAGGGCATAGATCTGCTGCTGCCCTTGAAAGTCGCCGTTCACGACCCACACGCCATATTGGGCGACGAACTTCGTCTCGACCTTGCCGGCCGGGAAGCCATCCTTGAAGCCCACCTTGAACCGGCTGGGCGGCTCCGCCAGCACGTTCGGAAACAGATACCGGGCCAGGCCGAGCGTGAAGAGCCCGCCCGTCACCGACAGGGCCGTGAAGCCCATTGCCATGAACGAGCCGAGGGCAATCTGAAGAAAGCCGCGGCGATCCTCGTCGTCGGCCTTCTTTGCCGCCGGCTTGGCGGGCTTGACCGGCATCGGCGGAGGCACGCGGGCAGGCTCAGCCACCTTCTCGGCAACGGGCTTGGGCTTCGGTGCCGGCCGCGCCGGCGCATCAGCTTTGCTCACAGGACCTGGCTTTGCACCGGCACGAGCCGCGGCCAGGATGCTCGCCGTATCCCGCTGCACGCCCGTTTTGGGTCCACCTTTGGCCACGGCAGGAGCGGCCTTGGCGGCAGGCTTGGCCGCCGGCTTCTCGGCTGCAGCAGGCTTGGCGACCGGCTTGGGAGCGGCTGTCGTCTCGCCCTCCGCCTTCTTGGCCCGGGCCATTGCCAGGATGTCGGCCACGCTTGGACGGCTGCCGTCGCCCTTCGCGGCGGCTTTGGGGGCCGCGGCCTTCGGGGCAGCAGGAGTCGCTTCCGCCTCGGGCTCCGGGGCTGGAGCCGGAGCCGGTGATGCACCAGCCTGGCCATCGGACGCACGTGCGGCCGCAAGGATCTCGGCGACCGACATTTTCTTCTTGTCTGCCATCGCTCACCGTGGTGAACGGAATGGGCCGCGGCGCACAACCACCGCCAGCGGGAGGCCGCTGGGCCCAAAACCGTCGTTTCGCTCGGGAAATATGGAGTTCGTGATTTTTTTCACGAACTCCTTCTAACTGTATCGGCACCACCGGGGGTGTCAATGTCGCTTGCCTAGCACCCCCCTCCCCCCTCCGCCACCGAACGGCCGGCGTCGGGTACAACCACGCCTCTGCCAAACCTTTTCGACTGGAGGAGTTGCACCGTGACCACATCCCGCCGCGTTCTTGTCGTGGGCAGCGGGGGCCGCGAGCACGCGATCGCCTGGAAACTCGTCCAGGACGGCGCCGAGGTTCTCTGCGCCCCCGGCAACGCGGGCACTGCCGCGATCGCCGAGAACGTGTCCGTTTCCGCAACCGACATTCCCGCCCTGGTGGAACTCGCCCGAAGCCGCGGCGTGGACCTCACGGTCGTGGGCCCCGAGGCCCCCCTCGTGGCCGGGCTGGTCGACGCCTTCCGCGCGGCGGGCCTGCGGGCCTTCGGCCCGACGGCCGCGGCCGCGCAGCTCGAAGGCAGCAAGATCTTCTGCAAACAGATCCTGCACCGCGGCGACGTGCCCACGGCGATGTTCCGCGAATTTCGCTCGGCTGCCCAGGCTCGCGAATACCTGGAGGCGCGAGAAGACGCGCCGGTCGTGGTGAAGGCCGACGGCCTCGCGGCCGGCAAGGGTGTGTTCGTGTGCGCCGACCGCGCCGAGGCACTGGAGGCGGTGGCGACGCTTGCCGGCGACCCGCAATTCACTGCCGCGGCCAAGGGCATCCTCATCGAAGAGCGGCTCGATGGCATCGAGGTGAGCGTGCTGGCGATCACCGATGGCCGCACGATCGTCACGCTGCCACCGCTGCAGGATCATAAGGCAGCCCACGACGGCGACACCGGCCCCAACACCGGCGGCATGGGCGCCTACTGCCCCACGCCGTTCGTCGATGCTGAACTGCTGGCCGACATCGAGGCCCGGATCCTCGTGCCGACGGTGCATGCGATGCGGCGATCGAAGGTGCCATTTCACGGTGTGCTCTATGCGGGGCTGATGCTCACATCGCAGGGCCCGAAGGTACTCGAGTTCAACGCGAGGTTCGGCGATCCGGAATGCGAGGCCCTGCTCGTGCGTTTGGAGTCGAGCCTGCTCGAACTGCTCGACGCCACGGTCGATCGCACGCTCGACGCCGTCGCGCAGCCGCGCTGGCGTGATGAAGCCAGCGTGACCGTGGTGATGGCGGCCGAGGGCTATCCGGGGAGCGTCGAACGCGGGCGGCGAATCACCGGACTGGCAGCCGCGGCGGCCGTGCCCGGCGTGCAGGTGTTTCATGCCGCCACGACATTCGGCGATGCGGCGGAGGCGGCCGAGAAACCGGTGCTCGCCGATGGCGGCCGCGTGCTCGCGGTGACGGCCCTCGGCCCCTCGCTCGCGCGGGCGAAGCTTCAGGCCTACACCGCCGTCAAGGAGATTCGCTGGCCCGGCGCCTGGTGCCGCAAGGACATCTCCGACAAGGGGCTGCGGCAGGAACGCGCCTTGCTCGCAGCCGCCGGTGACGCGACCGAGCCGGCGTCAGCCCAGGAAGCCGCTTCATGAGACTCCGGGTCGGCATCGTGGGACTCGGGCCGCAGTGGGAGTCGCGGTATCTCCCCGCGCTCCGGCTGCTCACCGATCGATTCGAGGTGCGGGGCGTGTGCGAACAGGTGGCCCACCGGGCCGAGCGGGCGGCCGCGGCCGTCGGCGCCGTCGCGGTCGATGGATTTCGCACGCTGGTAGCCCGCGACGACATCGATGCCGTCCTCTACCTCGCCGACCAGTGGTATGGCGCCACGCCGATTTTCGCCGCCTGCGAGCATGGCAAGGCCGTCTACTCCGCGATCTCGCTGCCGTTCGATCCGGCGGATGCCCAGCAACTCCGCCGCCGCGTGGACGAGTCGGGGATCGCGTTCATGGCCGAGCTGCCGCGGCGGCATGCGCCGGCCACGGTGCGGCTCAAGGAGCTCATCGCCACGCGGCTTGGCCGGCCACGGATGCTCTTCTGCCATCGCCGGATCCCGCTCTCCGACACCGCCCAGCCGATGCCCCAGCGGGATTCCGACAGCGAGTCGCGGGACCTCATGGAGCTCGCGGACTGGTGCCGCTACGTGGCGGGCACCGAGCCCACCAGCGTCGTGGCCGTGCGGCACGCCGAAACGCCCGGCAGCGACCTCGACGATTACCAGATGATGAGCCTCGACTTTTCGCAGACGGGCCGGACCGGCGACGGGGCGATCGCCCAGATCAGCTGCGGCTACTACATGCCGCGGCAGTGGGAAGAGGCCGTCGGCTTCCGTCCGCCCCCTGCCCTGCAGGTGGTCTGCGAAAACGGGATCGCGTTCATCGACCTGCCCGCCAGCCTCGTCTGGTTCGATACGGCGGGCCGGCATCAGGAGTCGCTGGAAAGCGACCGCCCGGTGGGGGAGCAGATGCTGCT
>JAPOJV010000073.1 GCA_029978085.1 bacterium | reverse complement strand
TCCGGTCACGGCGTGACCGGGCTACCTTCGTGGGCATGTCACGCTGTGACCGGGCTACTTTCCTACCGGCGACCGGGTTCGCGGCCGGGGTCGAGCTCGCGGACCTTCGCGGCCGCGGCACGGGCGGCGGCGATGTTGCCGGCGCGTTCCCAGCCACGCATCGCGAGCAGCTGAGCCGACGTGGCCATGTCGCGGCGGCCGTCGGTCTCCGCCCGCATGCCCAACTGGCCTGCCGCCTCGGCGAGACTGGCGGCCCGATCGGGATCGAGTAGCCGCAGCGGGATGGCGTTCAGCGTGCGGTATTCCTCCGCTACGGCGTCGAAATCGAAGCTGGCCGAGGCGAGCTTGAGCGTGCGAGAGACGGCGGCCGCATTGCCCGCATCGGCAGCCAGTTCGCGGGCCTCGTCGAGCATGAGCCATTTGAGGCGACGGTCAGGCTCGCTGGCGGCAGCGGCGAGGAGCGAGGCCACCGCGGCGTTCGCGCCGGCTGGCGTCGAGACGCTCGCAAGTTCATCGCGGAAGCGGCGTTGCAGTTCGGCGCGGGCGTCCACGAGCTCGTGCGGGCCTGGGGGCTCGCCGGCGGCAGCCGTGGGAGCGAGCTGCCGCATCCGCAGGCGGGCGGGGGCATCGGCATCGTCCGCACGAGAGGCGAGCGGGAGCAGGGCGACGAGGATGACGGCGCGACGCATGCCATCAGTGTAGCGACACGTAGCCCGGTCACGCCGTGACCGGAATATACGGCCTCGGGCTGAACGACCCGCACATCCAGGTAGCGCGCCTCTCCATCCGGTCACGGCGTGACCGGGCTACCGGCAGCTCTGTCAGCGGGCGCCGGGGTAGTAGTGCGACATGTTGAGATATGTCGCCGAATGGCCCGTCGCGCGGATGCTCTCGTTCACCTGTCGCGAACTCGTGTCGCGTTGGATCTGCTGCACGCGATTCTGCAGATTGTTGATCTGCCGGGCCTGCTGCATGCCGCCCACGATCTGGCTCTCCTGGTCGAACCGCGGCTGGATGAGCTGCTGGTAGACGAGCGGGTTCACGCCGCCGTTTTGATTCACGCCGCCGCCCATCCCGCCACCACCAGGCTGGGCGAGCATCGTGTAGGGGCTCACCGTCGGCCGGCGGTAGGTGTTGGTGTTGGAGAAGGGCATGCTGCCGTTCTGCGCGCGGGCCTCGACCGCCATGCCGGCCAGGATCACGGCCAGGGCGAGGGGTGCGGTGCGGATGAGGAGACGAGGGGGCATGATGATGACTCCGAGGCGGATTCCCTTAGCTTGCGCTTCGGGCTTCCAGGCAGGGGGTCGTGGAATGACCCGTTACCACGTTCACTCAATCGTACCGCGCTCACCTGGCTCGGGCCATCAGCCGGTCACTCCGGCAGCTCGTAGCCCGCGATCGCCATCTCCATCGCGGCCCGGACAGCGGCCTTGGCCAGCGGCTTGTCGTGCAACCAGGCGGCCACGTCGCGGCCGTGGGCCGCATAGGCCACCTGCAGCCAGTTCGGAGCTTCGGTGAGCATCCAAGCCTGGAACACCATCCACCGCGGGTCGTCCACGCCGTAGGCCTCGCGGGCCGTCCAGCAGAAGAACGTTCCGAATGGCACGGTGTAGGACCGGACCGTGCTGGCACCAAGGATGGCAAAGCCGAACATCCGCTCGAACGGAGCCGTGATCTTGCCCACGATGCTGTCGAAGGCGACCCACGAATCCTGAGCGATGAACACCCGGTCGCCCGGCAGGATCTGGTAGTTGGTGGCGGTCGCGCCCCCCTTCATGATCGACTCGATGTCCACGGGCAGGATCTGGTCGCAGCCCACGCCCGAGGGGGCCGGCCGGGCGATCCAGATGTCCTTGCTGGAGAGCTTCGAGAGGCCGTTGATCTGGGCGATCGCGTCGAGCACGGTCTCGTTGCCCGTCACGGGAAAGCGGGCCACGTTGTCGCCGAAGCCGGCCCCTTCGGTCACCACGTAGTAGACCTTCGAGTTGTACGAAAACACGTCCACGCTCACGAGCGGCGCGTCGAGATACTGGCCGAGGTGCTGCTCGATCTTGGCCTTCGCCTCGTTGAGCGTGAGGCCGGTGATATACACACTGCCGTAGGTGCCGAGATTGATCGTGCCGTCGGGGCCCACGAGGTGCTCGCCGGCGATCTGCTGCTGGCCGGCGGCCTGGGCGAGCGTGAGCGACACCTGCGGCTCGCGGAGGATCCGCTTCAGGTGGCGGAAGATCGAATCCTGGGCTTCTTCGAGCGACTGATTGCCCACCATCACCTTGCCGTAGGAGGGGCCGAGGTCCAGCATGCCGCCCGGCTCCACCACATAGATGCCGTTGATGGGCTGCTCGAGCAGCGTGCCCTCCACGATCACCTGCAGCGAGTCGAACGACTGGATCCGGAAGGGCGGCTTGGGCACGACGCGGAGCGCGTCCACGAGCAGGATGTCGGGCGGCTCGATCACGTAGGCGGGCAGCGACACCTTCGCCAGTTCCTTGGCCGGCATCCGGGAGGGGTCGGTCGGCGGGCAGTTGGCCTGCTCCGACACCCGCTGGAAGTGCGACCGCTGCGGACGGCCATAGATGGACGTGCAGCCCGCGGACGAGAGCGTCGCAGCCAGGGCCACGAGCGTCACCGCCACCCGATTGTTTTTCGCTGCAAACCAGCCCATGCTCACACTCCCTGCGACCGGCATAGTCGCTGCGATCGGGAGTATCGGCAGATTCCAGCCGCAAACTTTGCCCGGTCTGCCGCCCGGGAGCGATTCCGTGAAAAACCCGGCGGCCGGCCCGGGAGGTGGGGCGACTTGGGCGAAAAACGGGCGTAAACTTGCGGCTCAGAGAGGGTTCTCGAAGGGTCTCTGCATGCCCATCCTCCCCAAACAGTGCGACGTCTACCCTGCCGACCTGCTCGACCTTCCGGCGAGCCAGGACGCCGGCGGGCCGGAGGCAACCCGCTGGCTCGTCTTCTACACGCTCGCCCGCCGCGAAAAAGACCTGATGCGGAAGCTGGAGGCGGCCCAGATTCCCTTTTATGGCCCGATGATCCGCCGACGGCTGCGATCCGCGGGGGGCAAGACCCGCTCCTCCTACGTTCCGCTCTTCCCAGGCTACGTATTCTCACATGTCGACGACGAGCAGCGGCGGGCCGCGTTGGCCACCAACACGATCGCCCGCTGGATTCCTGTCGGCGACGAGCGAATGCTTGTCAACGACCTGCGGGCGATCCGACGGCTCATCGAGAGCGATCAGCCGCTCACGCCCGAGGCCCGGCTGGAGCCGGGGCAGCCGGTTCGCGTGCGGAGCGGAGCGCTCAAGGGCATCGAGGGCGTGGTGATCCGCAGGCGGGGCGAGGAGCGGCTGCTCGTGGCGGTGCAGTTCCTCAATCAAGGCGCCTCGATCGAACTGGAAGACATCGACCTCGAACCGCTGTAGTGGAACGGAATCCTGAATGATCGCACGGCTCAAGTCAGCGGCAGCTGAGAGATTCATGGCGTGGTGGCGGGCGCGGCTGCCCACCCGTGAGGCGCTCGTCGTCACGGCGCTGCTCGCCCTCATCTTCGAATTCACCTACCTCGCCGCGTTCTTCATCCGCAGCGAACTGCTGCTGAAGGGCTCCGACGCCCAGGCGATCCTCAACACGATCGTGGCCGTCGTCGGCGTGAAGCTGCTCGTCTTCTACTGGCGGGGCTTCTGCCACAAGCCGTGGCGGGCCGCCCGGTTCGCCGATTTGAACCGCCTGCTGCGGGCCGCCACCACCTGCCTGCTCGTGTTCGTGGCCCTCAATTATTTCAGCGGCTCCATCCCGGGCTGGATTCAGATTCCGCGGTCGGTGCTCCTCCTCGACTGGTCCTTCACGCTCCTCGCCGTCGGCGGCATGCAGGCCATCGCCCGCAGCCTCTACGAGGAGATCATGCCGACCACCACCGTGGGCAACCAGAAGACGGTGCTCGTGATCGACGCCTCGCCGGCCGGTCGCCAGCTGGCCGCGTCGCTCGGTCAGCTCAAGTCGCGGGGCTACTTCGTGGCCGGGCTGCTCGACGACGACCCCGACACCTACGGCGTGCACGTCGGACGCGCCCGCGTGCTCGGGCCCGTGCTGATGGCGCCGGCCTGTGCCCAGCGGCTGCGGGCCTCCGAGATCGTGGTCCGCGAGGGGGCCATCTACGGCGCCCGGCTGCGGGAACTGTGCGACGCCTGCGCCGAGATCAACGTGCGGGTGTCGATCGCCGAAAACGTCACCGACCCCGAACTGCCGGCCGGCGGCCGCCCCACCTCGGTGCAGCCGCTCGTCGTCCGCGCCGTCGAGCTTCGCGACCTCCTCTCGCGGCCCCAGGCCCGGCTCGATGACCACGACGTCCACGTCTTCCCGTTCCTGAACGGCAAGACGGTGCTCGTCACGGGGGCCGGCGGCTCGATCGGCTCCGAGATCTGCCGACAGCTGCTGCGGTTCGCTCCCGCGCGGATCGTGCTCGTCGAGCGGTCGGAGGCGAGCCTGTTCGCGATTCACCACGAGCTCGTGCAGTCGCCCACGCTCGGCTCCACCGACCTCGTGCCGATCCTCTGCGACATCTCCCACGTCGACCGGGCCGAGCGGCTGTTCACGGAACACAGCCCGCAGATCGTGATCCACGCGGCCGCCTTCAAGCACGTGCCGCTGATGGAGGCCCACCCGATCGAGGCGATCGAAAACAACTCGCTGGCCACCGCCGCCCTGGCCGAGCTGGCCGACGCGCATGCCGTCTCCACGTTCGTCGCCCTCTCCACCGACAAGGCGGTCCATCCGTCGAGCGTGATGGGGGCGTCGAAGCTGGTGGCCGAGCGGTTCCTGCAGTCGTTCGGCGAGACGTCGGCCACGCGGTTCGTGGCGGTGCGGTTCGGCAACGTGATCGGGTCGAGCGGCAGCGCGGTGCCGATCTTCACCGAGCAGCTCACCAGGCGGCTGCCGATCACGATCACGCACGAAGACGTGCGGCGGTATTTCATGACGATCACGGAGGCGGCGCAGCTCGTCCTCCTGGCAGGCGCCCTGCCCGGCCGCGGCGGCACGTTCGTGCTGGAGATGGGCGAGCCGATCCGGATCGTGGAGCTGGTGTCGAGTCTCGCCTACGTGCTGCACGTGCCGCCGGAGCAGGTGCGGATCCGGTATTGCGGGCTGCGGCCCGGCGAGAAGCTCGACGAGGAGCTGTTCTTCGAAGACGAGCGGCGGGCGGCCACGTCGCATCCGCTCGTGATCCGGGCGGTCCGCGCCGCCCGGCCGCTCGACGAGGTACGGCAGTGGATGGGTGACCTCAAGAGCGCCGTGGCGGGCCCGTCCGAGGCGGCGGGCCACACGCTGATGGACATCGTCACCAGCGATTGCAACAGCCTCGTGCCGGTAGAGGCACCGGTGGATGCGCCAGCGGAGCAACGCGCATGATGGCGGGCTGGCGCGTGCCGTTCGTGCGGCCTGATGTGCCGGCCTACGCGGAGGTGAGCGCGGCGATCGAGCGGGCCATTTCGAGCGGCATGCTCACGAAGGGGCCGGAGCTGGCGGCGCTCGAGGCCGAGGCGGCGGCCGCGCTCGGCGTGCGACACGTCGTCGGCGTGTCGAGCTGCACGGTCGGCGTCGCCCTCGTGCTCAAGGCACTCGAGCCACGCGCGGGCCGAACGGAGATCATCCTCCCGAGCTTCAACTTCCTTGCGGCGCCCGGCGCCGTCGTGTGGGCCGGGTTCACGCCGGTGTTCGTCGAGGTCGATCCCCAGACGTTCACGATCGACCCCGCCGCCGCGGCTGCCGCGGTCACCGACCGCACGGCCGCGATCATGGCCTGCCACACGTTCGGCTGCCCGTGCGATATTCCCGCCCTCGAGGCGGTGGCCGCGCGGGCGGGCGTGCCGCTGCTCGTCGATGCCGCCCACGGCCTCGGCACGCAGGTGCAGGGCCGACAGGTCGGCGCCGGCGGCCGCGCGCAGATCTTCAGCCTCTCCCCCACGAAGCTCGTCGTCGCGGGCGAAGGGGGTCTCGTGGCCACCGACGACGACGCCCTCGCCGCCGCGATCCGCGTCGCCCGCGAATATGGCAACGACGGCCACTACGGCTGCACGCTGCCGGGCCTCAACGGCCGGCTGCCCGAAATCTCCGCGATCCTGGCCCGGGCCTCGCTGGCCCGGCTGCCGGACGTGGCCGCCCGTCGCCGGGCCGCGGCCGAGGCGTATGTCGCCGAACTGGCCGGCCTGCCCGGCATCGGCCTCCAGCGGATTCCGCCGGGGGCCACGAGCAGCTGGAAGGATTTCGTGATCACGGTCGATGCCGAGCAGTTTGGCATGAGCCGCGACGCCGTTCGCCGTCGCCTGGCCGATGCGGGCGTCGACACCCGGGCGTATTATGATCCGGCCTGCCACCAGATGGAGGCGTTTCGCCGCTACGTGAGGCCGGGGCAGTCGCTGCCGATCACCGACCACCTCGCCGCCACGGCGTTGGCGCTGCCCCTCGGGGCGCATGTCACGCCCGACGTGGCACGTTCGGTGGCCCACGTGATCCGCACCGGCGCCCGCTCATGAAACCCGACGACCAGCCCAACCTCTTTCCGTCGTTCGACTCGATCGAGGCGGTGCTCTGGCCGGCGGCGGCGCTCGCGGTGTTCGTGATCACGGCAGTGCTCGTCGATCTGATGATCATCCTCGCCGCGCGGTGGCGGCTGGTCGATCTGCCGAATCGCCGCAGCGCCCACGCGCTGCCCACGGCTCGGGGCGGTGGCCTGGCGATCGTGGTCACCACGGCGCTGGCCTCGATCATGGTGGCGCTGCGGTGGCCGCCGGCCGCCTTCTCGATCCTCGGGGGCGTGATCCTGCCCTGTCTCGTGATCGCCGTCGTGGGGATCATCGACGACATCCAGCCGCTCAAGGCGTCGCTGCGGCTGTTCATCCAGATCGGGGTCGCCGCGGCGATCACCGCCGCGCTCGGCCCGCTCTCCACGATCGCGATCCCGGGGCTGCCGACGCTCCAACTGGGCTGGATCGGCTGGCCGCTCACGGTGCTGTGGATCGTGGGGATGACCAACGCCTTCAACTTCATGGATGGCTCCGACGGCATGGCCGCGCTCGGGGCCGTGGTGGCGGGCGTGCTGATGGCCGCGATCGGCTGGCAGCTGAAGATTCATCTGCCCCTGCTCCTGGCGGCCTTCGCGGCGGCGGCGGCGGCCGGATTCCTCGTGTTCAACTGGAATCCGGCCCGCGTCTTCATGGGCGACGTGGGCAGTGCCTTTCTCGGCACCTACCTCGCCGCGGTGCCGCTGGCGTTTCCGGAGCCGCAGCGGTCGCTCGTGTTCATTCCGATGGTGCTGGCGCTCTGGCCCTATGTATTCGATCCCTTCGTGTCGGTGCTCCGGCGGGTCTATCACCGAAAGAACCCGTTCGAGCCCCACCGCGAGTTTCTGTTTCATCGACTGATCCGCAGCGGCATCAGCCACGGTCTGGCGGCGCTGCTGTATGCCATGCTGGCGCTGTCGGGCGGGCTCGTCGGCGTTCTGATGGTGGAGAATCTGCTGCCCGATGCAGTGCGGGCCTGCGGGCCGCTCGTCGTCATTGCGTTGGCGGGTGGGCTGGCGTGGGCGATCGAGCGGCGGTGCACGCTCGTAGGACTGCCCTCGGCGAGCGGAGCCGTCGCCACGCCGCCGGCCGAACCGTCCACCACGGCCTAGAGAAGGGGTAGGGGCTGTCGATCATGGCTGCGACGTCGCCCGCGAGTGAGGCTTCGCCCGGGGAACCACGCGGGTGGTATCCGTCGGTCGTGAAGCGCGGATGCGACCTCGTCGTGGCCGCGGCGCTGCTCGTCCTGCTCGCACCGGTGATGGTGGCCGTGGCGCTCGCCGTGCGGCTCGTGCTCGGGCGGCCGATTCTCCATCGCGACATGCGGGCCGGCCTCCACGGCAAACCTTTCGAAATTGTGAAGTTTCGGTCGATGGCCGAGCGGGTCGACGACGCCGGCCGGCTCTTGCCCGACGAGCAGCGGCTGGGCTGGTTTGGGAAGTGTCTGCGGGCCACGAGCCTCGACGAACTCCCCCAGCTTGCGAGCGTGGTGCGGGGCGACATGAGCCTGGTGGGGCCGCGGCCTCTCCCGCTTCGCTATGTTTCCCGGTATTCCCTGCGTCAGTCCACGCGGCTGCTCGTGCGGCCGGGGCTCACCGGCTGGGCCCAGATTCATGGGCGAAACGCCCTCGACTGGGGCCCGCGGCTGGAATTTGACGCCCGCTACGTAGAAATTCTCGGGCGGTGGTATGCCCCTTTGGCCGATTGCTGGATCATTGTGGTCACCCTGCTCCAATTGATCGTTCAGGCCGTCACCGGCCGCGGCGTGGCGGCGCCCGGCTCGGCCACGATGCAAGAGTTTCAACCGTGAGTCCGTCCGACGCCGTCGCCGACGCCATCCGCACCGTGCTTCGCGACACGGGCCGCAGCCGCGATGCGATCGAGCCGCAGCAGCTGCTGGCCGCCGATCTCGGTCTCGACTCACTCGACCTCGCCCAAACGATCGTGCTCTTGGAGCGGTCGCTCGGCATTGATCCGTTCCGCGACTGGTCCGCCGCCGCGCCGCGGCCGGCCCTCCGCACCGTCTCCGATCTCGTTGCCATCTACACGAAAGCCCTTGCCTCACCCTGAGAGATTCAGCGCCATGCACGCCACGCTCGACACGCTGCTCGATCATCTCGCCGAAGCGCCCGCCGCCGAGCGGCTCGCCGTCGCGATCACGGAGATCGCGAAGCAGTTTCCCGACCGCATCGCGATCGTCGCGCAGGCCGGCACCGATGCCCGCCGGGTGATCGACTACGCCACGCTCGCGGCCGCGGTCACGAAGCTCGAAGGAGAGCTGGAGGCCAATCGGCCCGTGGGCGTGGTGGCCCGGGCGGTGCGGCCCGAGTCGCTGGCGGTGATCACGGCCGCCTGTGGCCGGCAGCGGGTGCCGCTGGCATTCGTCTCACCCGATTCGCAGGCGCTGGCCGGCGAGCTGCACGACTGGGCGGCGATCGACGACAGCCTCGCCCTTCCCATCGCGTCGGGTCGCCGCGGCCATCTCGATTCGGTGCCGCCGCCGGTGATCGTGGCCACGAGTGGCACGAGCGGGCCGCCGAAGCTCGTCGATCATGCCTGGGACTCGGTGCTCGCCGCGGCCCGGCTCTCGGAGCAGTGGCACGGGCTCGGCTGGCTCATGGTCTACGACGCGGCCCGATGGGCTGGCATCCAGGTGTGGGTGCAGGCCTTGCTCACGGGGGGGCGGCTGGTGGTGCCGGCGTCGCGGGATCCCGACGTGGTGGCCCTCGCGCTCGTCAACGAGTCGGTGCAGGTGATGCCGGCCACGCCCACGCTCTTGCGGCGGCTGCTCACGTCGGCGGATCGCAGCGTGCTCTGCCGCGGCCAGGTCGATCGGATCACGCTCGGCGGCGAGGCGGCCGATGCGCAGCTCTTGAACGATGCCCGGGCCTTCTATCCGCAGGCGAGGATCACGCAGGTCTATGCCACGACGGAGCTGGGCGAGGTGTTTCGCGTGGCCGACGGCAAGCCGGGGTTTCCGGTCAACTGGCTCGGCAAGGCGCTGCCCGGCGGCGTGCGGCTGGCCACGCGGCGCGACGGCGAATTGCTCGTGCAGCTCTCGCGGGACACCGCGGAGGTGGGCACGGGCGATCTCGTGGAGCGGCGGGGCGATCGCTACGAGTTCGTGGGCCGGCGGACCGACGTGATCATCGTGGGCGGCGCGAAGGTGTTTCCGAGCCGCGTGGAGGAGGTGCTCCGCGGCGTGCCGGGCATCGCGGAGGCCCGCGTCTACGGTCTGCCGAGCGCGATCACGGGCGAGCTGGTGGCCGCGGAGATCGTGCTCGCCGATCCGCTGCCGGATGCCGCGACGCCGGAGAAGGTGCGGGCGGCAGCCCTCACGGCCTGCCGCGAGCAGCTCGAGCCCCAGAGCGTCCCGCGGATCCTCGACATCGTGAAAAAAATCGCCACCACCGCCGCCGGCAAAACCCCCCGCAGCCGGCCGTAAACTGCATGGTGCGACATGACTCGCCGTGACAAAAGCCTCGACTCGCTCCTGCGCGGCAATGCCGATGCAAATATCGCATTCAGTGACCTTGTGGCTATCCTGAAGATGCTTGGCTTTCAGGAGCGGATTCGAGGAAGTCACCATATCTTCAGCCGAGAAGGCGTGGAGGAGATCCTGAATCTGCAACCCAGGAATGGAAAAGCGAAGCCTTATCAGGCCAAGCAGGTTCGAGCGGTAATCACGGGCTACGGCCTGGTGGCGGCCAACAACCACCCGGAGTCTGAATCATGACGGATTCACCTCGCTACGAAATCATCCTGTACTGGAGCGAACAAGATCAGGCAGTTATTGCCGAGGTGCCAGAGCTGGCTGGATGTGCTGCTGATGGCATGACTTACGAAGAAGCGCTTCGTAACGCGGAAGTTGTCATCCGTGAATGGATCGAGACGGCGGAGTCGTTGGGGCGTCCGATTCCCTCGCCGCGTGGACGTTTGATGTTCGCCTAGCCCACCATCACGGGCCTTCAGCACCGTAGTCAGCACACTCCGTGTGGATCCGTCACGCCGTGACGGACGTACCCGTTCTCCGGTCACGGCGTGACCGGGCTACCTTCATGCCCACCACCCTCATCTCCGGCGGCTCGCGTGGGCTTGGGCTCGCCCTTGTGGAGCGGCTGCTTGCCCGCGGCGATTCGGTCGCCACGTTCTCCCGCTCGGGATCGCCGGCGCTCGATGCCCTCGCCGCGGCCCATGTCGAACGGCTGTTCACCGCTCGCGTGGACGCCGCCGACAGCGCCGCGATTCGGGGCTTCGTCGAGCAGGTGGCGACGCGGTTCGGCCGCATCGACCACTGCATCGCGAATGCGGCGATTGCTCATGAGGGCGTGCTGGCGGTCACGAGCGACGCGGCGATCGACGACATGCTCGCCGTCAACCTCAAGGGCTCGATCGTGCTCGTCCGGGAGTGCGTCCGGCAGATGCTCGTGCAGGCGAGCCCATCCCTCACTGTCGCTCCCTCGATCACGGTCATCTCCTCCGTCGTCGCGTCGCGGGGCTCGCCGGGCCTCGCGGTCTACGCGGCCACGAAGGCCGGGCTCGAGGGCTTCGCCCGCAACCTCGCCCGCGAACTGGGGCCGCGGGGCATCCGGGTCAACGCGGTGGCGCCTGGGTTTCTGGAGACGGAACTCTCGGCCTCGCTCTCCCCGGACAACCGTTCCCGTATCGCCCGCCGCACGGCGCTCGGCCGCCTCGGCCAGCCGGCCGACGTCGTGGGCGCGGTGGAGTTTCTCACGAGCCCGGCGGCGTCGTTCATCACGGGCCAAGTGATCGCGATCGACGGCGGCGCCTGACGCGCGTTGTAGGCCCGTCACGCCGCGTGGGCATGTCACGCCGTGACATGCTGCCTTCTCTCCGGTCACGGCGTGACCGGGCTACTTTGCCGCGTTCACCGGGCTACTCTCCCGCCGGTATCATGTCCGTATGGACGCATCCCCCCTCCTCGTGCGTGTACTCGCCGCTCTGCGCGACCGCGATCTCGCTGTTTTGCCTGTCCTCGAGCAGACACGGCGACATGCCGTCGACCAGCCCACGGCTCCGAAACGAAAGAAGCGTGGCTCGCGATGAAGCGACGAACAACACCGCGAGGAAAGAAGCCGGCGGCGACTCGTGCGCAGACACTCGCCGCACTGGCGCAGGAGTCCGACAAGCAGCTCGATGAGCTGATCCGCCGTCGGCTAACGCTGCCGATTGAGAAGCGAATGAATTTCCTGCGCAAGCGGCTCCCGGGCGGCGGCAGCTGCCTCTGAGGGCAGCGGCTGCGTATTCTCCATTCCACCGAGTGCCACTCTGGGGCTACAGGCTTCAGCGCCACGTCGGCTTGGAGGTGCAGACTGGCAGTCTGCACACGGCCCGCTTACGCGCGGGTGCGGTGGGCGGCGATGATTTCGTCGAAGGTCTGGCCGAGGGAGATCTCCGGCTTCCAGCCCGGATAGTCGGCCATCATCCGCCGCAGGTCGGAGTAGTAGCAGATGTGGTCGCCCGCGCGGGCCTGGTCGGAGTAGACCCAGTCCATCGGGTTGCCGGTCCGCTCCGCCACCATCTGGAAGGCCTCCACGATCGAGCAGCTGTTGGCCTTGCCGCCGCCGATGTTGTAGACGGCCGCGGGCCTCGGGGCCGCGATGAACCGCGCAATGAAGGCCGCCACGTCGGCGGCGTGGATGTTGTCCCGTACCTGCTTGCCCTTGTAGCCAAACACGGTGTAACGCCGGCCGTCAAGGTTGCACTTCACGAGGTAGCTCAGGAAGCCGTGCAGTTCCACGCCCGAATGCGATGGCCCGGTGAGGCAGCCGCCCCGCAGGCAGCAGGTGGGCATGTCGAAGTAGCGGCCGTATTCCTGCACCATCACGTCGGCGGCCACCTTCGAGGCGCCGAAAAGCGAGTGCTTGCACGCGTCGATGCGAAACGTCTCGGGGATGCCGTGGGCGTAGGCCGGGTCGGCGTAGTCCCAGCGGGTCTCATGCTCCACGAGCTCGAGTTCGTTGGGGGCGTCGCCATACACCTTATTGGTGCTCATGTGCACGAACGGCGATTCCGGCGCGAACCGCCGGGCCGCTTCGAGCATGTTGAGCGTGCCGACGGCGTTGGTATCGAAGTCGTCGAACGGAATGGCCGCGGCCCGGTCGTGTGAGGGCTGGGCCGCCGTGTGCACGATCGCTGCCGGCCGCACCTCCTCGATGAGCCGCAACACGCCGGCGCGGTCGCGGATGTCGAGTTCGTGGTGGGTGAACGACCGCAGGCTCGAGGCGAGCCGGTTTTGGTTCCAGCGGGTGTCGCCGGCGGGGCCAAAAAACACCGCCCGCTGGTTGTTGTCCACGCCGTGCACGGCCCAGCCGGCGGCATCAAAATGCGTCGCCACCTCGCTCCCGATGAGGCCCGAGGATCCGGTGACGAGCAGAACGCGTGCAGACATGGAGTCGCTCCCTTGGACCCCGTTATCTGACCGGATATTCGCGGAGATTCAACCCTGCCGCCCACTCATGCTCCAGCGCTGCGACAGGCGGCCCGCATCTGGCGGGCGGCCTGCGTGTCGCTCATCGCCTCGCGGTTCATCAGCACCCGGATCGCTTCTGTCAGCGGGAATCCCGGCAGGAGCCCGCTGTCTGCGGCAGGACGATAGCCGCCGGGGCCAAGCCGCAGAATCTCGACCGTTGTGCCGTCGGTCCGCCAGAGCTCCGCCACGCCGAGCGCCGCGTAGATCGCCAACTTGTCGAGTGACGACCGCGACATATCCACTTCCACGGCCAGTTCCGGCGGAGGATCGACCGCCAAATCGATGGTGTCGCGGCTCCGGAGCCGAATGTGACTTCCGAAAAAGTAGCAGGCGTCGGCCTCGATTCCGCGATCCAGATCATCCCGGGCGAGCGTCACGGAGCCGGCCGCCACCAGATCAATGCCCCGTTCCTCGGCGAACGTCTCGATGAACCGGCACAGGAGGCTCTTGACGTTCTCATGGCCGAGTGATGGCGACATGATCTCGAGCCTCCCTCGGTCGTAGGCCAGCCGTCCACCGCGGGATTCGCTGGCGAGCGACGTAAACGTCGCCCAGCTCACGTGGTCGAGTGCGACCACGGCGTCTGTCAGAGAAGGCGGGTGTCCGATACTCATTTCGACCTACCATTCATTTTCGCGAACCAAATGAAATATACGGGCGTTCACTCTTCTGTCAAGCGAAAGTTGTCCGGTCACGCCGTGACCGGCCCGCTGCCCCGCACGCAACGTACACTTGTCTCCTGCCGCCGTGGCCTGACTCTGGTGTTTCCGCCGGGATACTTCTTCCGTGACTCACCCCTCGCAGCTCTCCGTGCAGCGGATCCTGATCGTCGGTGCCGGCGGCTTCGGTCGCGAAGTTCTCCAGTGGGCCCGCGCCGCCTGGCCCGAGGCAGCGGCGCACATCGCCGGCTTTCTCTCGGCCGATCCTCAGATCCTCGCCGGCCACGCCTGCCCGCTGCCCGTCATCGGCGATCCCGCCACCTTCGAGCCGCAGCCGGGGGATGGCCTTCTCTTGGCTATCGGCATCCCTGGCGTCCGCCGCCGCGTGGCGGAGTTGCTGCTCGACCGCGGATGCGAGTTTCTCACGCTGATTCATCCCACTGCGGTCGTCGTGCCCACGGCGCGGATCGGCGCCGGAGCGATCGTCTGCCCGCAGGCGATCGTGAGCGACTCCGCCGCTCTCGGCCGGTTCGCGCTGGTCAACTACCACGCCTCCCTGGCCCACGACGCATCCGCGGGCGACTTCGCCGTGCTCTCGCCGTATGCCACGCTCGCGGGTGGCGCCCGCGTGGGCGACGACGCCTTCCTCGGCCTGCACGCATCGGTCGGCCCGGGCGTGAGCGTCGGCCAGCGGAGCAAGGTGGCCGCGAACTCGTGCGCCCTGGCCGATGCTCCAGCCGACTCGCTCGTGCACGGCGTGCCGGGCCGGATCACCCCGCTGCTCAGCTGACCGCCGTGCACCGCTTGCCGCTCGGCGCATGCCGTCAGGCTGCGTCGGCCGTCTCCCTGAACTCCAGATCAGTCACGAGCAAGAGGTCGATGATCGTGAGCGTGTCGTCAGGCTGCACGACCACGGTCGTGCGCCCAGTCGACGTCGCGACCGCGAGTTCCGGATGCCTCACGGGCACTTCTCTCCCATCGGCGAGATGCATCACGAATGGCCGGAAGGGCACCGCCCTGAGCGCCGCGCGGAAATGCTCGATGGTCATGGGACATCTCCTGTAAATACACTCGGCACGCCCACCTCTTGCCGAATAGCCCGGCCCTTCGGCCTTCGCACCCCCAACCGCACACGGAGTGTGCGGACTACGGGCGCGACGGCGCTACCGTGGCCTTGTCACGCCGTCACGCGCTTCTTGCCCCCGTAGGCCCGTTGCAGAGCAATGACCACTATTCGGATTGCATCATTGTCACGACAACGCCCGCTGCCTGCGCAAGACGATCAAGTGACTCCGATGGCAAGCTGCGCGATCCCTCCATGAACCCCGACAGCGCGTC
>JAPOJV010000025.1 GCA_029978085.1 bacterium | reverse complement strand
TCCGCGGCCCCGCATGGAGGGGCTGTTCACGGCCCGCCAGGTCGTGAGGGACGACCAATTTGCCACGATGGCGTCGATGTCTGCGGTGCTCGAGATGCCGCCGCGGGTGATGCGGTTGGCCGCACCGTTCGAGCCGTTCACGTTCGACCACACCGTCGAACCGTTGAGTGTGTACTGGTAGGGGCTCGCCGGCGGAGAGGTGAGCGTCACGGGATCGCCCGTGCCGCTCGAGGGGATGCTCCGCACCGCCTCGCTGGCGATCACCGTCTTTGACGCGCCATCAGAGATCTGTGAGACCCGCACTTTCGAGTTTTCGTAGACGATCCCGTCGGTCGGCTTGCTGAATTCCCAGTAGGTGTTTGCACCGGACACGGTCGCGCTGCCGAAACTCACCATGTAGTTGTTGCCGGCGTAGGTGGCGCCGTTGCACTGGTTGACGCTCGGAGCAGGGTCGCTGGCACACAGCAGCATCGCGATCGGCGTGGCGAACACCGCGGCGAAGGCGGGGTTGGGGGTCTGGCTGTTGAAACTGCCCGTGAACGGGTTTCGGGTGAAGTCGAGTTGGCTGGCGATCGTATCTTCTTCGGCATACGGCAGAAGCCTGGCGTGCAACGACCAGCCCGCCGTGCCGCTGTTGCGCGTGCCCGTCGGCGGAAAATGCCTCCGGCTCGACTCATAGTTCAGCATGGCGAGTCCGAACTGCCTCAGGTTGCTCGTGCAGCTCATGCGTCGGGCGGCCTCACGGGCCGACTGCACTGCAGGCAGGAGGAGGCCGATCAACGTGCCGATGATGGCGATGACGACCAGCAGCTCGACGAGCGTGAAGGCTCGCCTGAGCCGCGGGCCGGCAGGCCGCGCGGGGGTCGTGGTATGCATGGAGGGAGCGAGTCCGTGTGTGGATGTGGATGTGGAGTGGTGCCTGGGCAGCCGCGGTCGCGCACGGCGGCAGCCGTAGGCAGGCGGCGAAACAGCGCGCAGGCGCGGGCGACCGCAGTGGCCGCACGTGCCCTCTGAAGGCCGGCAGAATGCCGCGTCAGGCGGCCCGGGGCGGCGGCAGGGCAGGGGCCGCAGAGATGCTGTCGGCGGCATGATTGCCGCAGATACAGACTTCGACGAAAGGCGATTGCAGCGAGAGTTCGACCCGTGGTGGCGGCAGTGAACCACCGACCGCGAGCCATTGGGTGACAATGCCGCCGCAGGCGAGCATCGCCTAAAGCGTCACGGTGCGGAGTCGCGGTGGCGTGGGTGACGCGGGCGGCATGGCCTCTTGCTCGTCACTCGCACCGGCGCTGCAGCAGGTCGGCTTCTTCGTGGCCTTGGCGGCACAGCATCCGCCGGCCGGCGCTGTCGGGCCGGCATCGGCCGCGACCCGACGTTCGAGCGCGACGAGCACGGCCGGTTCGACGCTGTGGGCCTTGGCCCAGGCGAGCCGCTCGGCCGGCGTGTGGCAGCAGCAGTTGGCGAAGCACTGCTCGGCCGTCGCGCAGCCGCACGGCTTGTCCATGCAGGGAAACGGCCGCGAGCGATCCTTGGCTGCGAGCCGCGTGTCGGCCACCGCGTCACCGCGCGGCGCCAGCATGCCCAGGGGCAGCGGCAGGCCGCTGGCGAGGAGCGCATAGCCGACGATCGCCAGCCACGTCGTCGCCCGTTGCAGCCATGCAGGACTGTTCATACCCGAGAGGCTACGACCACGGCCAGACATGGTCAATCACGGGCCTGACCCGTGCGAAAAGGATGCAAGAGTGAACGTGAGTGCGCTGTGTGCCGTGCTCGGGACGGCAGGGGTTTCTACCTGGCAAGTGATGGGTTCCAGAGGTTTCGCTTGGTTGCGGGGTCAAACGTTTCGTCCAGCTTCAGTGGCTCCACGTGGCCATCCACGAAGAGATAGTGTGAGTCGCTGCCGTGGCGATCGAAGGCCACAGCGTTCTCGGCAGCCTTGAGCTTCGACCACATGTGACACATGAAGTGGTCGGCAAAGGCCACCGGCTTCACTTCGGCCACGAGGATCGTCCGCTTGGGCTGCGGAATCTGCCGCCGCTTCCGCCACGTGGTGGGGCTGCCGACGTAGTCGTCACCGTTCGGATCCAGCTCCATGTGCACGTTGAGACCGTAGCTGTAGAGGAACGGCTCCCGGGACGGGTCGTTGGGGCAACGAAACGCAGTATTGATCACGGCAGTGAGATCGGCCTCGCTCGTCGGCGCGGGCATGTCGAGGTACGGCGCGAGCGCGGCCGTCCAGCCCGGTTCCCGGTGGGCCCCAGCGCTGTGGGAACTCCGCGGGAAGCGGTCGCCGTGCGTGTCGGCGTACAGCGTCGTGGCGATGCCGATCTGCCGCAGCGTGTTCGAACACTGGAGTCGTCGTGCCGCTTGGCGAACCCCCTGCACGGCCGGCAGGAGGAGGCCGATGAGCACGGCAACGATCGCGACGACCACGAGCAGTTCGACCAGCGTGACGGCTCGTGACGACCGCTTCCGGACAAACATCCTCCCGATGCCGACGAGGCCTCCCAGTCCTGCCAATGCGAAGGCGGAGGGTTCGGGTACGGCCGACACGTTCCACGTGTACGTCACCGACGCCGGCGTGAAGTTCGCGTCGGCGGTCGCATTCAGTGCGGCAGTGTCGTACTGGGCGAATCCGGTCGTTCCCGAGAACGCGGTGTTCGCAATGAACACCTCGAACGTCGCGGTGTACGTGCCGGCGGCGGCCGATGCGGGCAGGGTGAAGTAGTTGTGCCACATCGACCCGTTCCAGAGCACCTGCGACCCGACCGTGGAGAACACCTGGTCCCAGCGGTTTTGCGCATTGCCGTAGTTGAACGACTCGATGGCATTCGATGACAACGCGGTCAACTTGATGGCGAGCGATTTGCCGGTCGGCACGTTCGCCATCATCGTGGTGCCCATTCGCATGGACATGAACCCATACTGGTTGTTGAAGAGGTCTCCGTTTCCTGCGTTCTCGGCTGGTGTGCCACCGATACCCGTGGGTGAGCTGATGTCCTGACGCCACGCGGCATCTGCTGCAAACCAATCGCCGGGGCTCCAGGTCTCCAGCGAATTCAAGACCGGCACGGATCCCGGATTGAACGAGATGTTGATCATGCCTGCAGTCGGGTCGGTGCCGGTGCCCGCCGTGGCTTGAATCGTGACCATTGGCATCAGCATGCCTCCTTGGTCATCAGGGCCAGGGACAGCGGTGATCACAGCGGCAGCCGCCGGTGGCGTTCCAATCACGATCAGGGCCACGAAAGAAAGAAACCGTTTCATGTGAGTCCTCGAAGGGTGAGGCGCACGGCGGGCGCCGAAGCGCACGCGGGGCGCGGAGTGCGTTGTGGATACGCGCGACGCGCGGACGCATGCCCGCACGAACGCCGCACGTATCACGGATGACAGGGGATCGCCGCGGGCAGAGTGGCCCACAGCGTGGCAACGCGACTCACGCCCGAGGCGGCGGAGCGTCTGGCGCGTGCAGAACCGAGCCAGGGTGGTCGTCCGCCAGCACGATCCGGTCGACCAGGGGGGGCAATGGACGGGCAGCTTCGACCTTGAGAGGCGGGAGCGAGCCGCCGACTGCGAGCCACTGCGTGAGGATGCCGCCGCAGGCGAGCATCGCCTGGAGCGTCACGGTGCGCATTCGCGGAGGAGACTGCGTGGGTTCATCGGGGCTCGTAGGCAGAGAGACCGGCTCGGAATCGTCGCCAGTGGGCTCGGCTGCCAGCGATTGGTAGTCGGCGCAGACATCGGGCTCATCCGCGAGACTGCGGGGCGGAACGCCGCGATCGCTGCAGCAGCTGGGTTTCCGCTTGGCCTTGGCAGCACAGCATCCGCCGGCCGGCTCTGGCGGAGTGGCATCGGCCGCGATCCGACGTTCGAGCGCGACGAGCACGGCCGGTTCGACGCTGTGGGCCTTGGCCCAGGCGAGCCGCTCGGCCGGCGTGTGGCAGCAGCAGTTTGTGAAGCACTGTTCGGCCGTGGCGCAGCCGCAGGGCTTGTCCATGCAGGGAAACGGCCGCGAGCGGTCCTTGGCGGCCAGGTGCGTGTCGGCCACCGCGTCGCCGCGCGGCGCCAGCATGCCCAGGGGCAGCGGCAGGCCGCTGGCGAGGAGCGCATAGCCGGCGATCGCCAGCCACGTCGTCGCCCGCTGCAGCCATGCAGGACTGTTCATGCAGGAGAGGCTACGACCCTGCACAACCGCGGTCAAACGCCGGCCCGCCCGCGGCCCGCCTATCGCGGTGCGACCGAGCGAGTGAAAAGACCGGTCGTTTCTGGTCATCGACAGAGTGATGTACGCACGCACACTTTTCTGAACACTTGTGGCGGGCGGATGCTTGTCGGCGGAGGTGATCCGATGACGACCGCCAGCATGGTCACGACGGCCGAGCAGCTTTTTCAGGAGGCACCGGGCCTCGGTCGCTGCGAGCTCGTCGGCGGAGAGTTGCGCATGATGTCACCGGCGGGTTCACGGCATGGGGCCGTCACGCTCCGCATCGCGACGCTGCTGGCCAACCATGTCGATGCCCACGCCCTCGGCCAGGTGTTCGCGGCTGAAACCGGCTTCATCTTGGCCCGCAATCCCGACACCGTGCGGGCGCCTGACGTCGCCTTTGTCAGCCGATGCCGCCTCGAGGCCGGTCTGCCGACCGGCTATTTCCCTGGCCCGCCCGATCTGGCTGTGGAAGTGCTGTCGCCCGACGACCGCCCCGCAGCCGTCGCGGCGAAGACCGCCGACTGGCTCGCCGCCGGCACGCGGCTCGTGTGGATCGTCGATCCCGCGACGCAATCGCTCGCAGCCCATGCTGCGGACGGAACGATCACCCGGTTCATGGCTTCTGACACAGTGCCTGCCGGCGACGTCGTGCCCGGTTTCTCGCTGGCAATCGGCCGCATCTTCGGCTGACGCGTGCAGCGGCGCCACGGAGTGGCACCGTCGTCACAGAGCCTGGAATGTCGTCACATAGCCCAGATGGAGTCAGATGGCCCTGACGTAATCGATCGCCGCGGCGAGTTCTTCGCGGGCGGTTCGCTCCTCGACCGGCTCGAGGCCGATCCAGCCGTGATAGGCACGTTCCTCGAGGGCGGCGAACACCGCCGGCAGATCGACCTGGCCCGTGCCGAGCGCGACCGCCCGACCCCGGCCGGCGAAGGCGCCGGCCACCGCGTCGGTGGCATGCACGCTCTCAATGTGGTGGCCGAGCGTCTCGATGGCGGCGATGGGATCGTGACCATGCACGATGGCTGCACCCGTGACGAGGTCACAACTGATCGACCCTTCCGGCAGGGCTGCGATGAGTCGCGCGAGATCGACAGGACTCGCGCGGCCCACCTCGGCGCAGAGCGTGGCCCCGGCCCGCTGGCCCCAGAGGCCGATGTCGGTGAGCACGTCCACGAGCAGCTGCCACTGCGGGCCTTCAGACTCGGGTGGGATCTCGCCCAGGTGGTTGAGCACGACGCGCGCGCCGAGCGAGTGCGCCAATTCCAGCGACTGCTTCGTGGCGGCGATTCGCCCTTCGAGCCGGTCGGCTTCGGCATACCCACCGCGGGTGCGGAACGTGACCGCCGAGACGACGATCCCTTCGTCGCCGAGCCACTTGCGGATCTGGCGCAGGCCGGTCTGCGTGAGCTGGTCGGGGGCGAGGCCGCCGCGGGCGTCGAGCTCCACCGCCGCGAGGCCCAGATCGCGGGCCCGGCGCAGGGCCGTCCGCAGGTCGCGGGAGAGCGACACGGCGGCAGCGGAGAGACGTGAGGTATCCACAACGGCGACCTTGCGTGATCGACACAACCGAACACAGACCCGAGAGCATAGTATTCTGTCGATATGCCCTCGCTCGCCCAGGTCACTGCCGAACTCGAAAGAATCGCCCCGCTCCGGCTGGCGGCCGAGTGGGATGCCGTCGGCCTGCTCGTCGCGCCGCGGCGGGACGTGGTCAGCCGGGTGCTGACCTGTCTGTCGCTGACGCCTGCGGTAGCCGCCGAGGCTGTTCAAGAGCGGGCCGATCTCGTCGTCACGCACCATCCGCTGCCGTTTCGACCCGTGGGACGGATCACCGGCGACACGGGCACCGGCCGGGTGCTGCTCGACCTCGTGCACGGCGGCTGCGGTGTCTGGAGTAGCCACACAGCCTGGGACTCCGCGGCGGGTGGGATCAACGATCAGTTGGCCGCGCTCCTCCGGTTGGTCCACGTGTCGCCAATCGAGCCCGATGCCGAACTGCCGCTCGCCGGCTTCGGCCGTGCCGGCACGGCCCCCGACGGCGAGACCGTGCACGACCTCGGTCGGCGCATCGCCGCCGCGCTGGATGTGACGGTCGTAGAGATTGTCGGTGATCCCGGGCGGCTCGCCGGCCGGGTGGGGATCGTCTGTGGCTCAGGTGGCAGTTCGATTGCAGCCGTGCACCGCGGCGGCTGCCAGACGCTGCTCACGGGCGAAGTCAAGCTGCACGAGGCCCTCGAGGCCGAAGCCGCCGGTCTCGCCGTGATTGCCGTGGGGCACCACGCCAGCGAGCACTTTGCCATGCAGACCCTCGCCGAGCGGCTGGCCACGGCCCTGCCCGGCCTCGTCTGTCTGGCCAGCCGCGCCGACCGCGATCCGTTCACCGCCGTGTCGATGTCCGGCCGACCGGCGCGTTGATCCCGGGTTTTTGCGCGCTATCCTTGAGGGAGTTCAGGCGACGCACGCCCCGTCCTACGTTCCGCTCCCTCCCTTGCACCCAGGCGGTTTCATGGCCCGGTTCCTCACCGCCCTCCCGGTCTACAACGAGGCGGCGCATGTGGGGAACGTGCTCGACGAGGTGCTCACCGTCACGCCCGACGTGCTCGTGGTGGACGATGGCTCCACCGACGGCACGTCCGACCTGCTCGCCGCCCGAGACGACGTGCGAGTGGTGCGGCATGCGATCAATGCCGGCTACGGCGCCGCGCTGGCCACGGCGTTTCGCGAGACGCTCGCCGGCCCCTGGGACGGCCTCGTGACGATCGACTGCGACGGCCAGCATCAGCCGCGGCTGATTCCACAGTTCGTGGCAGCGTGCACCGACGGCACCGCCGATCTCGTGAGCGGCAGCCGGTACCTGCACCGCTTTCCCGGTGATAGCGAGCCACCGGCGGCGCGGCGGCGGATCAATGCGGAGATCACCGCCGAGATCAACGGGCGGCTCGGGCTGAACCTGACCGACGCCTTCTGCGGCTTCAAGGCCTACTCGCGGCGGGCTCTCGAATCGCTGGCCATCACTGAGACCGGCTATGCGATGCCGCTCGAGGTCTGGGTACAGGCCGCGGCGGCCGGGCTGCGGATCGTGGAACTGCCCGTGCCGCTGCTGTATCTCGATCTGGCGCGGAGTTTCGGGGGCGCACTGGACGATGCCGCGACCCGTCTGGCCTATTATCGCCGCGTGCTCGACCGGGCCGAGGCGGCTGTCGCCGTCGATACGGCCAGCGGCACGCACGCGGCGTCCTAAAGGCCGCTGGGCCTCCGCAGCCCCCAACCCGCAGTTCCGAGGGGTCTCGTTTCACGCAATGCCTCCGTTTCGCCGCACCCATCGGGCCCCGGATGCGACCGGGGCGAAGGTCATCGACCCGCCCGTGCGGGGTGCTGCCGACGGCTCGGGTGGATCGATCGAGGCGCTCGTCGACAACAACCGGCTCCTGCGGGCCGCGTTCGACACGCGGATCGGAGACCTCAAGCTCTGGGAACTCGTCGCGGCGACCCGCCGCGAGGTGCTCACGGTGGCGGCGGAATACTCGCGCAGCTACCGCGACATCGTGCGGCCCGACAACGTGGCCGAGTGGATCGCACGGCCGATCATCATGGGGGGGCACCAGCCCGATCTCTTCCATCCGGGCGTGTGGCTCAAGAATGCCGCGCTCGATGCCTACGCGCGGCAGGTGGGCGGCACGGCCCTCAACATCGTGGTCGATTCCGACCGCTGCGCCCGCACGACCATTGCCGTGCCCGTGGGCACGCCGCGGGAGGCGCGGCTCGAGCACGTGCCCTTCGATGCCATGGCGCCGGAGATGGCCTGGGAGGAGCGGGGCATCCTCGACGAGGACTGCTTCGACTCGTTCGGCGATCGGGCCAGCGATCTGCTCGCACCGCTGGTTCCCGATCCCATCCTCAGGCGGTGGTGGCCGCTGGCGATCGAGCGGGCCTGCGAGTCGCACCGGCTCGGCCTGGCGATCGCGCAGGCGCGGCACATCCTCGAGCAACGGTTCGGTTTCGAGACGCTCGAGCTGCCGGTCAGCGAGATGATGCGGCTGCCCACAGTGATGGTGTTCATGGGCTGGCTCCTTGCCCATGCCCGGCCGCTTCACGAGGCCTACAACGCGTCGCTGGCCGCCTATCGCCGCGAGCACCGGGTGCGCGGCCGGGGTCGGCCGATGCCCGACCTGGCCGTTCGCCATGATGCGTCCGGGGAATGGCTCGAGGTGCCGTGGTGGCTCTGGTCGCGGGATGACACCCGCCGCCGGAGGGTCTTCGCCCATGCCACGCCCGACATGCTCGCACTCTCCGACATGGAGACCCTGCGCGTCGAACTGCCGATCGCCCCGGACATTTCCCCGTCGAAGTGGATCGATGCCCTCTCGCGGATGGAGGAGCACGGCCTGCGGCTGCGGCCACGGGCCATTCTCACCACGCTCGTCTCACGGGTGCTCGTGGCCGACGTGTTCGTGCACGGCATCGGCGGTGCGGCCTACGACCGGATCACCGACGACATCGTGCGGCGGCTCACCGGCTGCGATCCGCCTCGGCACGCGGTCGTGTCGGGCACGCTGCGACTCCCGATCGAGCGGGCGTTTCCCGGATTCGACGCCGACGATCCGGAGGCCAAGCTGGCGGCCCTGCAGCGCCAGATTCGCGACATCGAGTTTCATCCGGAGACGTTCCTCGAGCCGCTCGCCGCGCAATCGCACGAGGTCCGCGACCTCGCGCTGGAAAAGCACCGCTGGATCGACACGTTTCCGACGCCGGCCCTTGCGAAGCGGCGGTGTCGCGAGATCCGCGCGGCCAATGAGCGGATGGTGTTTCATGCCCGCGATGTCAAAGACGGCCTGCTCGCCCGCGTCGGCCCGCTTGCCGCCGCAGTGCGGGCGCGAAAGCTGTTGGCGGCGCGTGACTATCCCTGGTGTTTTTACGCGGAAAAGACGCTGAAAAGTTTCCTGCTACTGGAATCCGGCTGAAAATCCGCCTATCTTGTCGCGCAACGGACTGATTCGATTGCCCCAGGGAAAGGAGGCACCATGCAGCGGAGCCAACGCACGCATTCGAGGGCCGATGCGACGGCGGTCAAGCGGCCGAAGTCGAAGCCACAGCTGAAGATCCGTGCCGGTACCGGCGGCACGGCAGCGGCAGGGGCGGTCGGCCCGGCCCGTGACCAAGCGGCTGCGAAGACCTCCGAAAAAATCCGCCTGGCCGCGAGCACAGTTGCCGAAGCGGAAAGTGTCGCCTCCATCGAGATCCGCCCGTCCGGCACGGTCGTCAGTCGGCGGCCCATCGCAGCCTCCCAGCGGACGCCCGTGCTCCACGTGCCGGTGCAGTCTGCGGTGCCTGCGGCTCCCCCTGCATGGATGCTTCAGGAATGTCACGTCGCTCCGGCTCGCGCCGGTGATCAGAGCGAGATTTTGCAGCTGCTGGCGGGGCTGCCGGCTCCCCCCTCGCGGGCCGAGTTTCACGCGGCGGTCGATCATCCGGACCACGACTCCGCCAACCGGCTCGTCGCTCGGCTGGCCGGCCGCATCGTCGGGCATGTCGAGGTCGTGCCGCGCGACATCACGCTCGGGGCCATGGTGCCGGGCACGACCGATGGTGCCACCGTCCGCGGCGCCGTCATCGACCGCGTCGCTGTGCTGCCCGAATGCCGCGGCGCGGGCCATGGCCAGCGGCTCGTGCGGGCGGCGGAAGACCGCATGCGGCAGCTCGGTGCGGTCGTCGCCTTCTCCCGCACGCGGATCGCCCCGTCGTTTCGCGAACTGGGCTGGAGCGTGCTGGGCCGTGACTGTGCGACGCCGGGCCGTCCTGCGGAGATCCTCTCGCGACTGCTCGAGGGAGTGCAGCGCGGCGGCGAGCCGGTGACGATGCGGCAGTGGCGGCATGTCGAGCTGCCGGCGATTCTGCGCATCTACCGGCAGAGCGCCGCACGGTTCGTCGGTCCGCTCGACCGCAACGAGAACTACTCCCGCTGGCTGGTGAGCCGCGGGGCGTTCGACTCGATCCTCGTCGCCTTGGTGGGCCAGGATCGCTACGAGCTGCATGAGACGACCGCTCGGATCGTAGGCTACTGCGTGCAGGCTGGTCACCGCGTGCTCGAGATCATGGCCGACCCCGAGTTTCCGGGGCTCGAGCGGGAGATCCTTGCCCGCGTATGCAGCGAGGCGATCGAAAACGACCGCCAGGAAATCGTCTACGAATCGCATGCCTCCGACCCGCTGCATGCGGCCGTCGCCGGCGGCGACAGCCTGGTGCAGAGTGGCGACCGGATGATCGTGGCCAAGGTGCTGCGGCCGGCCGAACTGCTGGAGGCGCTCGTGCCGGCGGTGGCCGCCCGGGCTGCCGAGGCGGGCATCCGCGAAACGGTCGAGCTGGGCCTCGAGGCCCCCGGCTTCCGCGGCTCCGTGATCGTCACCGACGGCAAGGCCGTTGCCCATGCGGGCCGGGTAGGACGCAGCTATCTGAAGCTCGCCGATGACGAGCTGGCGCGGCTGTTCCTTGGCCAGTGCGATCCGGTGGAGGCTGCGGCTGCGGGCCGGCTCGAGTCCTCGACGCAGATCGCGCTCAAGCTCGCCGCACAGCTCTTTCCGCGGACGCCGCTCTGGTGCCCGATGTGGGACGACCTTCCCGCGTGACGGGCCTACCGGCCGCGGGCGCCGGCGAGCCACTCGTCGGCCCAGGTGCGGACGGCGTCGACGCCCTTGCGGTGGCAGAAGTCACCGAGCGTCTCGCCTGACTTCCGCTCCGTCTTGTAGCAGGCGAGCACCGCGGTGAGCTCGCCGCACAGGTTCTCGAAGGGAACCACGTCCTTGTACTGCGTGTTGAGCCGATCGCCGAGCAGTCGGCCGCCAAGGAAGATCGTGTACTTGCCGGCCGTGCGACCCACGATACCGATGTCGGAGTTGTAGGGCCGGGCGCAGGCGTTGGGGCAGCCGGTCATCCGCAGTGTGAAGGCGTCGTGCGTCAGTCCCAGCTTGGCCACCTCCGGCTCGAGCGAATCGATGAGCCCGGGCAGCACCCGCTCGCTCTCCGCGACCGCCAGACTGCAGGTGGGCAGGGCCACGCAGGCCATGCTCCAGCGGCGAAGCGTGCTGATCTCCTCCGACGTCTTCACGCCATGGGCGTGGAGGATGTCGGCGATCCGCACGCGGTCGGTCGCCGCGAGGTCGGTGAAGAGCAGGCTCTGGTGCGACGTGATCCGCACGCCCGGCTGGATCTCCCGCAGGATTCGCCGGATGGCCGTCTTGAGCCGGAAGTCGCCCGTGTCGTGCACGCGGCCGTTCTCCACGTTGAAGCCGTAGAAGAACTTCCCGTCGCCCTGTTCGAACCAGCCGATGTGGTCGTCGAAGCCGTGTACGTCGGCGGGATGACAGGGGGCGAGCGGCTTGCCGAAATATTCCTCCACCTTGGCCCGGAAGTTCTCCAGGCCCATCGTGTGGATCGTGTACTTGAGCCGGGCCGTCTTGCGGTCGGAACGGTTGCCGAAGTCGCGCTGCACCTTCACGATCGCCTCGGCGATCGGCAGCACGTCTTCCGGGGGCACGAAGCCGAGCCGTTTCGCGAGCGCCGGAAACGTCTTGGCGGCGCTCGGCGTCACGCCCATGCCGCCGCCGGCCAGCACGTTGTAGCCGAGGATCTTTCCATTTTCGTGCACGACGATGAAGCCCAGGTCGTTGGCGTAGACATCGACGCAGTTGTCCTCGGGCAGCGCAAAGGCCGTCTTGAACTTCCGGGGGAGATAGGTCGGGCCGTAAATCGGCTCGATCACATCCGGGCCGCCGGCCACCCGTGATTGCTCACCGGTGTCGGGGTCGGTGAGCCAGATCTCGTAATAGGCTCGCGTCCGGGGTGCGAGGTGCTTGGCGAGCTCGTCGAGCTTGGCCTGCATCTGCTCGCGGACCGTGTCGCCCTTGATCGGCGCCGGGCAGCACATGATGTTGCGCTCGACGTCGCCGCAGGCGGCGAGCGTGGTCATCTGGTTGGCATGCACCCGCTGCATGAAGTCTTTCAGTTCGCCCTTCACGACGCCGTGGTGCTGGATGGCCTGGCGGGTCGTGAGGCGGATCGTGCCGTTGCCCAGCTCGTCCCCCATGTCGATCGCCGCGAGCAGCTGCTCGGCCGTGAGCTTCCCGCCGGGCACGCAGGTGCGGATCATGAACGAGATCTGCCGTTCGCTCTTTTTGCCGTCGACGGCCTTGCGGGTCTCGCGGTCGTCCTGCTGGTAGGTGCCGTGGTTCTTGAGGAGCTGGACCGACGGCTTACCGAACCCCGGAAGTCCGTCGGTGAGCTCCTTGGCGATGTCGCCCCGGAGGTAGTTGCTGGCGGTCTTCGCGACCTCGACGGCGGACGGCTTCAGAGCGGAACCGGCGGGCGTTTCGTCGGACATGGCGTGCAGGGTTTTCTCGCGGGAAGATCGGAATCGTCAACCGCTGCCAGAATAGTGGATCGGCCTCTCCGGGGCGATATGGACCGGGGGCTGAATCCGGCCAAACAAAACTGGGGGAGGTGTGACCCCTTGGTTGATGAGCCGGCGGCCTGGAGCGGTGGAGATTCACGGGTGGCATCGACGCTCGCAGACACGCTGGCCGTAGGTGACCCAGAGGCCTTCGCGGCGCTCTATGACCGGCTGGCCGCACGGCTGTTCAACACCGCCCGCATACTGACGTCGGCGGGGGATGCCGAGGACATCGTGCACCACCTGTTCGTGGAACTGGCGCGATCGCGGCAGCGGCTCGCCGGCGTCGTCGATCTGGAGGCCTACGTGTTCACGATGCTCAGGCACGCCATCAGCCGCCGCCGTCGTCGGTTCGCGATCGATCGCAAGGCGTTGGGGCGGATCGCCGCAGAGCGGCTGCGGGCCGGCGGGTCACGTGAGTCGCCACCGCGGCTTCCCGATGACGAGCTCGCGGCCGTGATGCACACGAGCCTCAACACGGCGGCAAGCCGCTACCGCTAGGTCCACGAAAAGGTGCCAGCCACCAAATCTGGGTGGTTTGGGGAATGGGGCGTCCTATTTTCTCCAGATTTGGTGGCTGGCACCTTTTTTTCTCCCGCGCTCTCGAGACGCTCGCTGCCGTGCTACCGGTGGTGCAGCGACAGAATCTGCCGCTCTTTGACGATTCGGTGTTTCGCGACAGCATCAGAGACTGATCGGGTCGATGGCTGGAGCTGCCCCCGGCGCGTCTGGTGGCTGCGTCAGCACGGCCAAAGAGATCGAATCCGGCATCGCCGTCCGTTCCGCGGGCATGTTCACGGCGCTGATGACCCCGGCCTTGTCCGGGGTCGTGAAGGCGCATGCAAAGGGCGATGAGTTGCACCGATCTGCCGAGCTGCTGGTGACGGTGACCCGCGAGCGACTGGCGACGGGCGTGACGCCCGAGAACAGCGAGGCACTCGTGCCCGGGCGTCTGCCGGCCGTGCCCAACGATCCTTTCGCGGATGGGAAGCCGCTGATCGCGAACCGCGCCGGCGACACGTGGGTCGTTTATTCGGTCGGCCCCGATGGTGAGGACGACGGCGGGCCGCCGGCTGCGGGCGTCCAGCTGCCAGAAGGCGACGACGACATCGGCCTGCGGTTGCCGGTGTCGGCCGGCATGCCATTCGATGCGCCGTAAACGTAGGCCTTGCTCAGGTTTACGCCACGATCAGAAGTCCCGAAAGGATGCATAGGGCGGAATCCCGATATAGAGTAGTCGGGCCCGGTGCGTCCGGTTCCCTCCCGCCGTCACGAGGTCCGCCATGCAGAACCGCTCGGCCCCCTCGATGCCCCGCCCCGGTCAGGGGCGTGCCCGCTTCGGAATTCTGGCCGCCGGCCTTTCGCTCGGCCTGCTGGGAGCCGCCCAGGCCGTGGCCTCGCCCACGCCGGAGCAGATTGCGTTCTTTGAGACGAAGATCCGGCCAGTCCTGGCCCAGCACTGCTACCAGTGCCATTCGGCCGAGGCCCTGCGAGCCGGCAAGCTCAAGGCGAGCCTGCTCGTGGACTCGCGGGCCGGCATGGCCAAGGGGGGCGAGAGTGGCGCGGCCGTGGTGCCCAAAAACAAGGAAGAGAGCCTCCTGCTGGCGGCGCTCAAGTACGACGGCTTCGAGATGCCCCCGGCAGGCAAGCTGCCGGACGAGGTGATCGCCGACTTCGAGACCTGGATCGACATGGGCGCGCCCGACCCGCGGGACGAACCGCTCGCCACGATCGACGAGCGGACGATCGACGTGGAACAGGGACGGCAGCACTGGTCCTATCGCCGCCTCGCACCGGTGTCGCCGCCAGAGGTGAAGACGGCTGGCTGGGCGAAGAACGACATCGACCGTTTCATTCTGGCCAAGCAAGAGGAGGCCGGGATCACGCCTGCTCCCGAAGCGGCCAAAGCGACGCTCGCCCGGCGGGTGTTCTTTGATCTCACCGGCCTGCCGCCAAGTCCCGATGAACTGAAGGCGTTCCTCGACGATGCCTCACCCGACGCCTACGACAAACTCGTCGATCGGCTCCTCGCCAGCCCGCAGTTCGGCGAGCGGTGGGCCCGCCACTGGCTTGACACGGTCCGCTTCGGCGAGAGCAGCGGCTACGAATTCGACGGTGATCGCCCCGGCGCGCATCACTACCGCGACTGGGTGATCAAGGCGCTGAACGCCGATCTGCCGTATGACGAGTTTCTGCGGATGCAGGTGGCCGGCGACCTGATCAAGCCCGGCGACTACGACGCGACCGCCGCCACCGGGTTTCTCGTGGCCGGTCCGTATCCCGGGCAGGTGACGGCCAAGACGGTCGAGCCGATCCGTTACGACCAGCTTGACGACATGGTGGCCACGCTCGGCTCGAGCGTGCTGGGCATGACGATCGGCTGTGCCCGCTGCCACGATCACAAGTACGACCCGATCGGTCATCGTGACTACTACGCGATGATTGCCTGCTTGGGGAAAGCCGTGCAGCGGGATGCCGACATCGATCCCGATCCGGCGACGACGAAGCAGAAGCGGGATGCCTGGCTCGCTGAGCGGGCACCGATCGCCGCAGCGCATGAGCGGTTCCGCCGGGAGGAACTGCCGGGGCGTATCGCCCGGTGGCTCGCTGCCGATGCGCCGCGGCAGGTGGCAGACTCCATGTGGCTGGGCCTCGATCCGCAGACCGCGCACGCAGCGAAGGCGACGCTTCTGGAGGAACCCGGCGACGTGGTGGCTGCCTCGGGCAGGCTCGAAGGCGACGACACCTACACGCTCACGTTCCGGACGCACCAGAAGCCGCTCACGGCTCTCCGGCTGGAGGCCCTGGCGAGCCCGTCAGCTCCCGGTGGAGGACCGGGCACGGGCAAGGACGGCGGCTTCCGCCTCTCGACCGTGAAGGTGACGGCCGCGCCGCTCGTCGCCGCGCCCGACCGCAAGCCGGTGACTCCGAAACTGGCGGCTGTCGCGGTGACGTCCGAGGACGTGGGATTCGAGTTCGCGAAGGCGCTCGATGGCGATGGTGCTACCGGCTGGGCGACGGTCGGGCAGCCCGGCAAGGATCAGGCTGCCGTGCTGGCCTTCGACAAGCCGATTGGCTTCGACGGCGGCACCCTTCTCACCGTGGAACTGAAGTTCGAGGCAAAGCAGCACGGCCTCGCCCGGCTGCGGCTGGCCGCCTCCACGCATGCCACCGCAACGGATCTTGCCTCTGCGGCGGCGCCCCAGGCCGGTCGCGAGATTGCGGCCGTCCTCGACACCGCCCGGGCCATGGGCCGCAACCTCGCCGACGAAACGGTAGCGCAGGAGGTCATGCGCTGGCTCGCGCGATTCGACGCGGTAGCGGCCAAGGCGGCTGCCGATCTGGCCGCGATCGACGCCAAGGAGCCGAAGCCCACCCTGCTCAAGGTCTATGCGGCCACGAATGGTGGCTGGGTGATCACGGGCAACTCCCAGGCCGTGCGAAGCGGCAGTCAGGACGTATTCGTGCTCGCCCGCGGCGAGGGGGGTCGCAAGAAGGGAAAGGCGGCACCCGGGTTCGTGCTGGCCACGATCGCGGCGGATGATGCCGAACAGAAGCTGCTCTCCGGCCCAGATGCCACGCCGCTCCCCGATTCCCGACTCGGCCTGGCGGCCTTCCTCACCGATGTGTCGCAGGGCTCGGGCCCCTTGGCCGCCCGCGTGATCGTGAACCGACTCTGGCACCACCACTTCGGCCGCGGGATCGTGGCCACGCCCAACGACCTGGGCACCCAGGGAGATCCGGCCACGCACCCGGAACTGCTCGAGTGGCTGGCCAACCGGCTCGTCGAGAATCGCTGGAGCCTGAAGAGCATCCATCGGTTGATCGTGACGACCGCCACGTACCGGCAGTCCGGTGCCGTCAGCGAGACGGGGCAGGCCAAGGACCCCGACAACAAGCTGCTCTGGCACCGGAAGCCGACGCGGCTGGAGGGGGAGTCGATCCGCGATGCGCTACTTGCGGCTTCCGGCACGCTCGACTCGAAGATGTACGGCCGGGCCGGGCTCGACGTGAAGGTGCCCCGACGGAGCGTCTATCTCAATGTGAAGCGCAGCGAGCCGATCGGATTCCTGCAGGTCTTCGATCAGCCGGAGCCCGTGCAGCCCGTCGGCGCCCGCGGCGTGGCCACCGTGCCGACGCAGGCCCTGGCGATGATGAACTCGCCGTTCGTGCGAGCGGCGGCGGAGAGCCTGGCGAAGCGGGCCCGTACGACGCTCGCCATCCCGCCGGCCGCGGCATCGGGCGAGACAGCGATCGATTTCTGCTTCACAGCGGCGCTGTCACGGCAGCCGAGTGACACAGAGCGCGATAAGTTCGCCCAGTTGCTTGCGGCCCGCGAGCAGACGGCCGGCGGCGATGCGGCGGGTCGGCAGGCGGCGCTCACTGATGTCTGTCATTTGATCTTCTGCCTGAACGAGTTCGTGTACGTGGATTGAGTCGATGTGGAGGAAGCAATGAGCGGCATGCCATCACGAATCGGTGAGCTCCTTCTGCCGGCCCGCCGGTCGTTCCTCCGCGACGCCGGGCTGGGCTTCGGCGGGCTGGCGCTCGCGTCGCTGCTCGGCGAGGAGTCCCGGGCGAACACGGTCGGCGGAGTTTCCGCGGCTCGGTCGCTCCCGCATCACCCGCCGAAGGCAAAGCGGGTGATCTGGCTGTTCATGACGGGCGCCCCGTCGCAGGTCGACACCTGGGACTATAAGCCCGAGCTCCAGGCCCGCAGCGGCCAGCCCCTGCCCGGGGCCGACAGCCAGGTGGGCTTCTTCCAGACGAGCGGCAAGTGCCTTGCCAGCCCGTTCACGTGGGCGCAGCACGGCAGCTCCGGCACATGGGTGAGTGACCTGTTCCCGCATCTCTCGAAGCACGTGGACGACATGTGCTTCATTCACTCGATGCACCTGCGGGCCAACAACCATGCTCCGGCCGCGATGGAACTGATGAGCGGGTTCAGCCGGCCGGGCATGCCGAGCATGGGGGCCTGGCTCGACTACGGCCTCGGCAGCATGAACCACGACCTGCCGAGCTTCGTGGTGATGCACGAGCGGAAGCCACGCGGCGACGACCAGATCTGGTCGGCCGGTTTCCTGCCCAAGAGCCATCAGGCCCTGGCGATCGACGCCCGGCGGCCGGTGGCGATCGACAACCTGGCGCTGCGGACCGGCCACACGCTCGACTCGCAGAGGGCGCAGCTCGACCTGCTGGCCGCGCTGAACGCCGAGCATGCGGCGCTCCGGCCGACGCAGGCCGACCTCGCCGCCCGCATCTCGAGCTTCGAGCTGGCCTACCGGATGCAGACGGCTGCCCCGGAGGCGATCGACCTCGCGCAAGAGTCAAAGCTCACCCACGAGCTCTACGGCACCGAGGATCCGAAGTGCAAGGTGTTCGCCAAGCAGTGCCTCACGGCACGGCGGCTCCTGGAACGGGGCGTGCGGTTCATCCAGATCTTCGCCGGCAGGAACGCGGCCGGCGACGGGGCGGTCGATGACGTGCCGTGGGATGGCCACAACAACATCGAGACCAATCATCGCGAATGTGGCCTGGCGACCGACCGGCCGGCAGCGGCGCTCCTGGCCGACCTCAAGGCCCGCGGTCTGCTCGACGACACGCTCGTGATCTGGGGGGGCGAGTTCGGCCGCACGAGCGACTCTCAGGGAGGCAAAGGCCGCGACCACAACCCCGGTGGGTTTACGATCTGGATGGCCGGCGGCGGCGTGAAGCCAGGCTATCACTACGGCTCGACCGACCCCTTCGGTTACAAGGCCGTGGAGAACAAGGTGCACGTCAACGACCTGCACGCCACGCTCCTGCACCTGCTCGGCATTGACCACGAGCAGCTCACGTACCGCCACAACGGCCGCAACTTCCGGCTCACCGATGTCGGCGGCCACGTGATCCACGATCTGATCGCGTGAGTTGCCCGGTCATGCACGGTAGCCCGGTCACGCCGTGACCGGCAAAGAAGCCAGCCTGTCACGGCGTGAGATGCCCACACGTGAGCCGCATGCGATTACCCCTTTGGATTGCCAGCGTCGTCAGCCTCCTGCTGCTCGCCGCGGTCGCGCGGGGCGACGAGCCGTTTCCGGCGGAACTCGTGGACTTCGGGCCCCCGTCTTGCCACCCGCTGTTTGCAGGAGGCGGCGCCGCAGCCTGGGATCGGGATCTCCGCGAGCGGGGCTGGATCATGCGGGAAGGGAACCGCTGGACGCTCTGGTACACCGGCTCGAACCCCGACCGTGATCCGGTGCGGCGGCTGGGGCTGGCCACGAGCACTGACGGCCTCAACTGGACGCGTGCGAATGCGAATCCCCTCGTGCGCGACGCCTGGGTCGAGGACGTCTGTGTGGTGCGGCATGCCGGTCGGTATCTGATGTTCGCAGAGGGGGAGCAGGACATCGCCCACCTGCTCATGTCACGCGACCGCGTGCACTGGCGGCGGTGCGGACCGCTCGAGATCCGCCTCGCCGCAGGCGGGCCGATCCCCGACGGGCCGCGCGGCACGCCTGCGGTGTGGCTCGAGCGTGGTGTCTGGCATCTCTTCTACGAGCGGATGGACGACGGCGTCTGGCTGGCGACATCCACCGACGGCCGCGTGTTCACCAACGTCGATGACGAGCCCGTGCTGGCCTGCGGCCCCGAGCCCTACGACCGCCACGCGATCGCCGTCGATCAGATCGTGCGGCACGCCGGCCGCTACTACGCCTACTACCATGCCAGCCCGCGGGAGGACCGTGCCACCTGGCAGACCTGCCTCGCCACGAGCACCGATCTCGTGCACTGGACGAAGTATCGTGGCAACCCGTTCCTGCCGGTCGATCCCGAGGCGCCGAAGCGATCGAGCGCGACGCTCGTGCACGACGGCCAGCGGTTTCGCCTCTACACGACCCATCCCGACGTCCGGGTGCGGTTCGGCGTCAGCCCCCAGCCGGCGGCATCGGCACCGTAGCCCGGTCACGCCGTGACCGGAAAAAAGGTGCCAGCCACCAAATCTGGGCAAAATGCGAAAGGCCCTTGCCCAAACTACGCAGATTTGGTGGCTGGCACCTTTTTTAAGCCAGGATCTCTTTGATCGGTTCGGCATGCTCGACGCCGACGAGCTTCTGATCGAGGCCGCCGAAGAAGTAGCTCAGTCGATTGGGGTCGAGGCCGAGGCAGTGCAGGACCGTCGCATGGAGGCTCTTCACGTGGAAGCCCGTGCGGCCGTCGTGCACCGGCGTGATCGCCGCCGCGCCCAGTTCGTCGGTCTCGCCTACGCTTACGCCCCCCTTGATACCGCCGCCGGCCATCCACATCGTGAACCCGAAGGAGTTGTGGTCGCGGCCGGTGCCCTCGGCATATTCGGCCGTCGGCTGCCGACCGAACTCGCCTCCCCAGATCACGAGGGTGCTGTCGAGCAGGCCCGACCGCTTCAGATCCGTGAGCAGCGCGGCCACCGGCTGGTCGGTGTTGCCGGCGTGGAAGGAGTGGTTCTTCACCATGTCGGTGTGGGCGTCCCAGTTGTCGTCGTTGTGGGCGCCGCCGGAATAGAGCTGCACGAACCGCACGCCCCGCTCCACGAGCCGCCGGGCGAGCAGGCAGCGGCGGCCGAAGTCAGCCGTCCGCGGATGATCGAGCCCGTAGAGCGCCTTGGTTTCCGCGGTCTCGCTGGCCAGATCGACCGCCTCGGGGGCGTGTTCCTGCATCTTCCACGCGAGTTCGTAGGAGGCGATGCGGGCCGCGAGCTCCGTGTTGTCGCCGCGGGAGAGCATGTGGGCGGTGTTGGCGTCGCGGAGTCCGTCGAGCATCGTCCGCTGGGCGTCGAGCGGCATGTCGTCCGGAGGCGCGAGGTCGAGGATCGGCGCACCCTTGCTCCTCAGGATCGTGCCCTGATAGGTCGCCGGCATGTAGCCGCTCGACCAGTTCTTCGCCCCCGAGATCGGGCCGCCGGTGGGATCGAGCATGATGACGAATCCCGGCAGGTTTTCATTCACGCTGCCGAGGCCGTAGTTGATCCAAGAACCGAGGCAGGGGGAGCCGCTCTGGATCTTGCCGGAGTTCATCTGCAGCATTGCAGACCCGTGGATCGGCGAATCGGCCGTCATCGAATGGATGAACGCGATGTCATCGACGTGCGTGGCGATGTGGGGAAACAGGTCGCTCACCCACTTGCCGCACTGGCCGTACTGCTTGAACTTCCATTTGGGGCCGACGGCCCTGCTCTCGCTCCGCTCGCCTCCGCGCCCCTTCGTCTTCACCTTGATCGTCTTGCCATCGAGCGGATAGAGCGCCGGCTTGTAGTCGAACGTGTCGACGTGGCTCGGGCCGCCATACATGAACAGGAAGATCACGCTCTTCGCCTGCGGAGCGAACATCGGCGGTTTGGCGGCGAGCGGATTGACGAACGGTAGGCCGGTGGCGGCCCGAGCCTGCCGGGCGAAGAAGCCCTGGTCGAGCAGGCCGGCCAGGGCCAGGCCCGTGAACGAGGCCCCGGCCTCCCAGAAAAACTCCCGGCGGGTGCGGCGGCAGAATGGCCCACGATGCGGTGCATGGCTGTCGGTCATGGCTGGCCTCCGGGGGGCGTCGCGTCCTGTGGCGTCAGTCCAGATAGGCGAATTCGTTGAGATTGAGCAGCATCAGGCAATAGAGTTCGAAGGCGCGGCTGGGGCCGACGCCGTCGGTCATTTCGAGCCGGTCGATCAGGGCCACGCCATCCGAGACCTCGAAGGATTCCGCCGGCCGCACCAGGGCGACCTCGACGGCCCGGCGGACGAGGGCCGCCGTCTCGGTGTCGGCGTCCACGGCCTGTGTCTGCCGGGCCCGCACGTCTTTGCGGACGCGTTCGGCGAACACGCGGGCCTGGGCCTGGAGGAACGTCCCATTCATCATGCCCAGGGCCTGCGTCGGCTGGGTCGTCACGAACCGCACCGGGCAGGAGGTGTCGGTGTCGGCGACGTCGAAATCAGCGAGCAGCGGCACGAGCAGCGACCGCTTCACTTTCGCGTAGATGCTGCGTCGGGCCTGCTCCTCGGGAGGCGACTGCCCCCAGCCCTCCCCTGGCCGCGATTGCGAGGCCTTCACCTCATTGGGAATGTCGGGGAACACGGGCGGACCGAACATCTTCGGATTGAAGGCGGCGCTGGCCACGTGAATCGAGTCACGCAACTCTTCAGCCGTAAGCCGCCGCATGTCGAATCGCCAGAACGTGTCGTTGAGGGGATCCTTCGCCAGCGCGTCGGCATTGCCCGTGGAAGCCGCCTGGTAGGCCCGCGACATCATGATCAGCTTGTGGAGGGATTTGAGTCGCCAGCCACCAGAGATGAACTCGACGCTCAGCCAGTCGAGCAAATCGGGATGCGTGGGAGGATCGCCGGCATATCCGAAGTTGCTCGGGCTCCGGACGATGCCGCGGCCGAAGTGATGCTGCCAGATGCGGTTGACCATCACGCGAGCGGTGAGCGGGTTGTCGGGCGAGGCAATCCACTGCGCAAGTGCCGTTCGCCGGCCGGAGCTCCTGGCGTCTGCCGTCCGAGTGGGGATGACGGGTGCCGGTGCCTTCAGGATCCCGGGAAACGCCGGCTCGACCAGGTTCTCGGGTTTCGGTTCGGAGTGAGGGTTTCCGCGATAGAAGACGAACGTGTCGGGAGCCCGCGAGCCGCGCTCGCTGACGACGAGCGCCTTCGCGGTTCCAGCATGTTCCTTCTCGAGCTCGGCAACTCTTTTCTTCAGGGCGGCGAGATCCTGCCTGGCGAGGTCGTCGAGCACCTGCTCCCCTTGTTCTCTGATCCGCTTCTCGATCTCCTGTAGGTTGTGGCGAGCCTCGGCGCGACGTCGTGCGAGATCTTCAACCTGGTATTGGGCTTCATTCGCCGACCGTCCGTCAGCGGCAATCACCCGTTCGATGAAGGCCGGGTTCATCTGTCGGTCGCCCATCGGCGTGATGTTGTGGAAAAACGCCAACATGGCGTAGTAATCCCGCTGGGTCAGCGGGTCGATCTTGTGATCGTGGCAGCGGGCGCAGTTGAGCGTGAGGCCGAGAAACGTCTGTCCCGTCGTGGCCACTATGTCGTCGAACCAGTCATAGCGAGACTGCAGCCTGTCCGCTGGCTCGTCGTCCCAGGTGCCGAGCCGGTAGAAGCCGGTGGCAATAATGGCATCGCTCGAAGGATCCGGCAGCTCGTCGCCGGCCAGCTGCTCGATGACGAACTGGTCATAGGGCTTGTCGTCGTTCAGTGACCGAATCACGTAGTCGCGGTAGCGCCAGGCGTGCGGCTTGTCGCCGTCGCGCTCGAAGGAGTTGGTGTCGGCGTAGCGGACGAGATCGAGCCAGTGGCGGGCCCACTTTTCGCCATAGTGCGGCGAGGCCAGCAGCCGATCGATCACGCGCTCCCATGCGCCGGGCGACGTGTCGGCGAGGAAGTCGCGGACTTCCTGCTCGGTGGGCGGCAGACCGGTGAGGTCGTAGGTCGCGCGGCGGAGCAGCGTCTGCTTGGCGGCGGGCTGCGGGGCAGGAAGGCCGCGGCGGGCGAGGCCGGCGGAGATGAACGCATCGATCGGATTCGTGACGCCCTCGATCGTCGGTACGGCCGGTCTGGCGAGCGGCCGAAAGGCCCAGTGCTCCTTCCACTCCGCCCCTTCGTCGATCCACTGGCGGAGCATGGCGACCTGCCCGGGCGTGAGCCGCGGCCCTTCGGGGGGCATCTGGAGATCGGGATCCGCGGACGTGATCCGGGCGAGAACTTCGCTCTCCGCCGCCGTACCGGGCACGATCGCCCGCGAGCCGCTCGCAAGTTCGCTGATCGCGCCGGCCCGATTGTCGAGCCGCAGACCAGCTTCCTGCGTGTCGGGCCCGTGGCAGGCCACGCATCGTTTGGCGAGCAGCGGCTGGACATCCCGCGAAAAATCGACCGGCTCTGGGTCGGCTGCGACTGCGGCCAGGGGTGCAAGTCCGGCCAGCAACGCGACATTCCAGGCAACCAAAGCCACTTGCTGGCGATGCTGGTGGTGACGCAGGCGACGCATGGGCATCCCTTCTACGGTCAGCGACACGTGCTATTCTAAGTGGTATTAAATAAGTGTCAAACACAATGCCATCAGCCGAAAGGTCGCAGCCATGAAGGTGCTCATGAATGATCGCGGCTCGGGATGGCTCCGGCGGATGACGCTCCTCGTTGGCTGTGCCTGCCTGCACGCTTCTGCATTCGCTTCAACGAAAGATGCCCAGTCGATGCACACGCTCCTCCGTGCTCCCACGCAACGGCCCTTTGGCACCCTGCCGGATGGCCGCCCCGTATCGCTCTTTACGCTCGAAGTGCCCGGCGGCTGGCGGGCTGAGATCACCGACTACGGCGCGATCCTTACGGGGCTTCACGTGCCGGTCGGCTCAGGATCCGACGGGAGGCCGGTCGATGTCGTCCTGGGATGCGATACGCTTGCCGGCTACCTCGCTGGGCACCCCTATTTCGGTGCCACCTGCGGCCGCGTGTCCAATCGCATCGCGGGGGGGGCGTTCGAGTTGGACGGAAAGCGATACACACTCGCAAAGAACAATGGAGCAAACCATCTGCATGGCGGCCTCGTCGGCTTCGACAAGAAGCTGTGGAAGGCGACGCCCAGGCTTGCCGAACGCGGCCCTGCGGTCGATTTCGAGCTTGTGTCGCCGGCCGGCGACGAGGGCTATCCCGGCGCGGTCACGGCGCGTGTCACCTACACGCTCACACCCGACGGCGAACTGTGGGTCGAGATGCTGGCGACGGCCGACGCGCCGACGATCGTGAACATGGTGCACCATTCCTACTGGAACCTCGCCGGGCACGATGCGGGCACGATCCGCGGCCATGAACTGGCGGTGGCCGCCGATGCCTATCTGCCGGTCGATGCCGGCGGCATCCCCACGGGCGTGCTGGCGCCGGTCGCCGACACGCCGTTCGACCTCCGGCCCGAGCGGCAGCCTGCGGTCACCCTGGGCACGGCGATCGATGGTCTGCCCCCGAGCGCCGACGGGACGAATCCCGGCGGCATCGACCACAACTTCGTTGTCCGTGGCTGGCAGCCCGACGGCAGTCTGCGGTCGGTGGCCGTGCTCCGCGATCCGGCGAGCGGCCGCACGCTCGAGATCCTCAGCGACCAGCCCGGCATTCAGGTCTACACGGGCAACTTTCTCGACGGCAGCGTGCAGGGCAAAGATGGCGTGGCCTACGCCAAGCAGGCTGCCGTCTGCCTGGAGACGCAGCGGTATCCCGATGCGATCCATCATCCGGAGTGGCCGAGCACGCGGCTCGACCCCGGTCAGACCTATCGCCACACGATGGTCCATCGGTTCGGCGTGCGGTGAGCCATCCTGACATGAGTCATAAGGACAATCGCGTCGAATCGACGCTGCTGCGGCGGATCAACGAACGCCGGCTGCTCGAGGCCATTCAGCGGCACGGTCCGTCGTCACGGGCCGCGCTCACGCGGGTGTCGGGGCTGACGGCGCCGACTGTTTCGAAGGCGGTCGATTCGCTGCTCAAGCGGGGACTGGTCGAGGAACTCGAGCCCGTCGAGCAGGCATTGGGGCGGCCCGGACGGCTGGTGCGGATGGCCGCTGACTCGGCGGCCGTGCTCGGCGTGGTGATCGATGCAGGAATGTGCTGCGTGGTTGCCACCGGCCTGGAAGGCGCGGTCACCGAGGAGCGGACCGTTCGGTTTCCGACACCGGCCAGTTACGCAGCGGTGCTCGACGCGGTTGAGGCGGCCTGCCGGACCTTGATCGAGGGCCGTGATGCAGCCGTTCATGGGATCGGCGTCAGCGTGCCGGGACTCGTGAACGAGCGGCTCCAGGAAATCGTCTTCTCGCCGAATCTGCATCTGCTCGACAAGCACAATCCCGCGCGTGACCTGGAACAGCGGCTCGGTCTGCGGTGCGTGATGGTGCAGGAGAGCGACGCCCTGGTGCTCGGCGAGCGGATGGTCGGCGATGCGCGGGATCTGGACGACTTCGCGGTGCTCGACGCGGCCACGGGACTCGGCCTGGGCGTGATGAGTGGCGGCCGCCTGCTGGCGGGCCACAGCGGCATGGCGGGGGAGGTCGGGCACATCACCGCCGTGGCCGACGGTGTGCGGTGTGGCTGCGGCAATCGCGGCTGTCTCGAAACGCTTGCCACCGACGCCGCCCTGCTACGGCTGCTCGCCGAGAAGTTGGGCCGGCCGGTCGGCCTCGACGAGGCGGCGACACTGCTCGACGACCGGGGGGGAGATTTTCAGCACGAGATCCGCACGGTCACCGAATACCTGGCGATCGCGATCGCCGCCGTCATCAACATCTTCAATCCGACGACGCTCTTCGTGCACGGGCGACTGCTGGCGGGCTCACCCGAGCGATTCGCCCGGGTGCTCGAACGGGTCAAGCAGCGAACGCTCACCGCGTCGCTGGCCGACTGTGTGATCGTGGCGACGAAGTCGAGCAAGCGGCAGGGGGCCATCGCCGGCATCGTTCATCACCTCACGAACTCGTGGGCCCCGTCGATCCGCTGAGCCTTTTCCACTTCCGGAGCGTCCATGACGACCGCACCCCACTGTTTCTCGCTCGCCGGCCGCACGGCGCTGGTCACCGGCTCGACGACGGGTCTCGGCCGGGCGACGGCCCGCTGCCTCGGCTTGGCCGGGGCGAAGGTCGCGGTCAACTACGCCAACTCGCAGGCCCGTGCCGACGAGACGCTCGCCGCCCTACAGGCCGACGGCATCACGGCCGATCTGTTTCGGGCCGATGTCACGAGTGAAGCCGAGATCGATCACATGCTCACGGCGATCGAGCAGCGGCTCGGACCGGTGGACATCATCGTGTGCAACGCCACACCTCCCCAGCCGCTGAAATCCATCGAGGAATATGACTGGGCGTTCCATCAGCAGATGCTCGACTTCTTCGTGAAGAGCCCCTACCTGCTGGCCCGCCGGGCGCTGCCGGGCATGAAGGCACGGCAGCACGGTCGGTTCATCAACATCACCAGCGAGGTCTTTCATCTCGGCGTGGCCCCCTTCTCGGCCTACGTCGCGGCGAAGGGAGGACAGACCGGCTGGTCGCGGAGCATGTGCCACGAGCTCGCCCCCTTCGGGATCACGGTCAACATGATTGCCCCGGGCTGGATTCCGGTGGAGCGGCACGAGAACGACCCGCAGGCCGACAAGGATGCCTACCTGGCCACGATCCCCGTGGGCCGCTGGGGCAAGCCCGACGAGGTCGGCTGGGCGGCGGTTTATCTCGCGAGCGACGAAGCCGCCTTCGTGACCGGCCAGACGATCGCCGTCAACGGCGGCCGCACCTGCTGGTAAGACGGAAGTGGTAGCCCGGTCACGCCGTGACCGGAAAAACAAGTCACGGCGTGACTTGGCCACACTGGCACGGTAGCCCCGTCACGCGTCGTAATACAGGCAGAACTCGTACGGATGCGGCCGCAGCCGCATCGGGGCGATTTCCTTCTCGCGCTTCCACTTGAGCCAGGTGGCGATCACGTCGTCGGTGAAGACGTCGCCGCGGAGGAGGAAGTCGCTGTCGTGCTCGAGCGCGTCGAGCGCCTCGTCGAGTGAGCCGGGGGCCTTGGGCACGTTGGCCAGTTCCTCCGGCGGCATGTCGTAGATGTCGCGGTCGAGCGGCTCGCCGGGATGGATCTTGTTCTGGATGCCGTCGATCGCGGCCAGGAGGATCGCCGCGAACGTGAGGTAGGGATTGCAGGTGGGGTCGGGGCAGCGGAACTCCACCCGCTTCGTCTTCGGGCTCGCCGAATACATCGGGATTCGGCAGCTGGCCGAGCGGTTCCGCTGCGAATAGGCGAGGTTCACCGGCGCCTCGTAGCCGGGCACGAGCCGCTTGTAGCTGTTGGTGGTGGGGTTGGAGATCGCGAGGATCGCCGGGGCGTGGCGGAGGATGCCGCCGATCGCATGGAGGGCCATGTCGGAAAGCCCGGCATAGCCCGTGCCGGCGAAGAGCGGGTGGCCGTCCTTCCAGAGCGAGAGGTGGGTGTGCATGCCGGAGCCGCTGTCGCCATAGATCGGCTTCGGCATGAATGTGGCGGTCTTGCCGTGCCGCCGGGCCACGTTCCGCACGATGTACTTGTAGAGGCAGACCTGGTCGGCCATGCGGACAAGTTCCTGAAACCGCATGTCGATCTCGCACTGGCCCGCCGTGGCCACCTCGTGGTGCTGGGCCTCCACGTCGATGCCGCACTGGATCATCGTGAGCATCATCTCGTTGCGGATATCCATCAGCTGATCGGACGGCGGGCAGGGGGCGTAGCCCTCCTTGTGCCGTAACGTGTAGCCGAGGTTCGGTCCGTCGGCCCGGCCGCGGTTCCACTCGGCCTCGATCGAGTCGAGATGGAAGTAGCCCTCGTGGGCGTTCTGGTCGAACCGCACGTCGTCGAACACGAAGAACTCGGCCTCGGGGCCGATGAAGCAGGTGTCGGCGATGCCGGTGCTCTTGAGGTAGTTCACCGCCTTTCTGGCGATGTTCCGCGGGTCGCGGGAGTAGTCCTCGCGGGTGATCGGGTCCTGCACCATGCAGACCATCACGAGCGTGGGGATCTGCGCGAACGGATCGACGACGGCGGTGTCGGGCACCGGCACGAGGAGCATGTCGCTCTCGTTGACCGCCTGCCAGCCGCGGATGCTCGAGCCGTCGAAGCCGAGGCCGTCGGAGAACGTGTCTTCCTCGAGCTTCCCGACCGGGATCGTGTAGTGCTGCCAGGCGCCGAGAAAATCGGTGAACCTGAGATCGACCGCCTTCACTTCCTTCTCGCGGCACAGCGCGAGCACTTCACGGGGCGTCATGGAGTCCTCCTCGGGAGCCCCAATCGTACCTCCCGGCTGACGACCGTGTCCTGCAGGCCGTCAGCCGCGGCTCAGGATCACGGCGTCCTGGCCTTCCTCGGCCTGATCGCCGTGCAGCCCCGACCAGGCGCCCTTCACGTAGCCGCGGTGGGTGGTAAGACCCGCGGCCTGCATCATCCGCTGCATCGCCTCGTGGGTGTAGGCGACCGCACCGCGGGGGTAGACCGGATCGTTGGCGTAGACGCCGGGGCCCAGTTCGATATCGAACTTGGCCTTCCAGGGCGTCTTGCCGCGCGTCGCAGCGGCCTCCAGCGCTTCGGGCGAGTGGAGAAAGAAGGAGGCGTGAACCCGTCCCTCGGGAGCGAGCACCCTGCGGAACTCCCGCATGTAGTGGACGACCTCGTCTTCGAGCAGGTGGGTGAACACCGAGGCCAGGCCGATGCGGTGCACGGTGCCGTCCTCGACCGGCAGCCGAAAGTCGGACGTGACGCCCTGGCCGAACGGGTTGTAGAGCTCGTTGCGGGCATCGACATGATGGAACTGGAACCGCGGATCCCGTGGAGTGATGTTCCGCCGGCACCACTCGATCGAGTCGCGGGTGACGTCCACGCCGAGGTAGCGGCCGGCCGGACCGAGCCGATCCATCAGGGCGAAGGCATCGCGGCCGATGCCGCATCCCACGTCCACGAAGAACATGTCGGGCGGGAGGCCCATCTGTTTCTCGTAATTCGCCAGGTGTGCCCGCCCGATCGCCTCCAGCGTCTCGGGGCCGGTTCCTGTCAGCGAGATGAGGTGCGACGGGATTCGAAAGCCGCGCTAGTCATGGACTCGCCACACTTCCGGGACGCGGATGGCGTGTCCAGGAGCGATCGGCACGTTGCGATCGCCCCAGGTCACGGGCAGGGCCGCGGCGGCGTCGGCGGGCATCACGGCGAGCCGGTCGCCATCGCGAAGGTCCGCGTCGTCGAAGGCCGCTGCATCGATGGTGCGAACCGATCCTTCAGCGCCACGAATCTCGATCTGATACTGCATGGTGTTTTCCAATACGATGTGCGTCGGGGGTAGGGATAGCTTGTAAAGGGGGCATGGCGCAGGGTCAATCGCGTTTTCCGTTCATGGACCGCCATTCGTGCGGGGCGACAGCAAAGCCGTAGCCAACCGATCACGATCACTCCTCATCGGGCAGGTGAACGGCCAGTGAATGGATCGAGCAAACGCACCCCTGTCCTCGCGACATCGCGGACGTTTCGTGTGACCAGCGTCAGGTCAGATTGTGCACGATCGCGTGTTGGTCTTTGACGATCTGGAGGGCGTAGGCCGCGGAGGCGTTCTCGTCTCGGGCGGTGACGGCGATGAACCAGGTGCCGGCGATGTCGGCGGTGACGAGGAGCCTGGCGGTGGTGCCGCCGCCGGAGTGGTCGTCGAGGAAGGCGGTGGCGAGGCCTTGGCCGGGTCTCTGGAGCAAGAGGACGGGATCGAAGGCAGCGGAGGAGGCTGTGAGGAGGAGCTGGTCGCCGACGGCGAGGGTGATCTGGTAGCCGTCGTAGCGTTCGGCCTTGCCGTCGTTGTCCCAGTCGATGGTGAGATCGCCCAAGGCGAGGGCCCCGGGGGGATTGGGGGAGCCAGAGGTGGCGGGCTGCTGGACGATCTCGCCGGGTGCCATGCGGCTTTTTACGACGTTGCCGGTCGCGTCGTATGAAAACTGCCAGGCCGTCGTGGCGGCGGGGTTGGTCGTGTCGGTCTCAGTGACGCCGATCAGCTGGCTGGCGGCGTCGTAGATCCGCGTGATCGTGTGGGAGACGGCGGCCGTGGCAGACTGCTGCCAGCGTTCCTCGACGAGTCGGTCGGCGGCGTCGTAGACGAACGCGGTGACCCGCCCGAGGCGGTCGGTCTGCTTGGTCTTGTTGCCCGCGAGGTCGTAGGCGTAGCGGGTGACGGCCTGAAGCGGGTCGGTCTCGGTGACGAGGCGGTTGAGC
>JAPOJV010000101.1 GCA_029978085.1 bacterium | reverse complement strand
GAGCAGCACGGTGCCCTTGCACATGAGCGTCTGGCTCGCGCCGATCGCGAACGTGGACTTGTCGGTGAGGTCGAGAACGGCCCCGCTCGAGCCAGCATCGCCCACGACGATCAGGGGGCTATTCGCGAACGACCCGCCGCTGCCGAGCTTGAGCGTACCGGCCGAGAGGATCGTGCCGCCGGAGTAGGAATTCGAACCGGAGAGCGCGAGCAGGCCGGCGCCGGCCTTCGTGAGGCCGCCGGTGCCGATCACCGACACGCCCGGGTCGATCGTGGTCGTGCCGTCCGTGATCGTGAACGTGCGCGTGGCATTGCCGAGATCCAACTGGGCAATCTGGTTCGTGTTGCCCTTCCAGAGCCGGCTCGTGCCGCTGCCCGTGAAATTGCCGCCGAGGACGTACGTTACCGTGCCGGCTCCGTTTAACGACGTCGAGCCGTACCGGATCTGGGCATTGGTCATCGAGAGGCCGCCGCTGCCGATATTGATCGTCGTAACGCCGCCGTTGCCGTATGTTAGGAGCTCGCCGCCCGTCATCTGGATCGCCCCAAACGACCCGCCCGTGTTCGTGGCGAAGGAGATTCGTCCGCTGCCGACCGCCAGGGTGCCGGTCACCGTCCAGTTGTTGAGATAGCTCTCCGTCGAGGAGCTGGAGTTGTAGGTGACGTTGGCGACGGTCTGGAAAGCGTTACTAATGCCAGAATTCAACGTGGCGGTGTTGTTGACGAACAGGCTGGAAGTCGATGCGAACTGGTTGTTACTGGAAGCTCCGTAACTCACGTTGCCGGCATTCACGACGAGGTCACCCGGAATCGCAACGACGTTGCTACTCTTCGTCAAGGCGAGATTTCCCGCATTGATCGTCGTGGTGCCGGAGTAGGTGTTTGCTGAAGCGCCCGAGAACGTGAGCGTGCCGGTGCCGTTCTTCGTGAACCCGCTCCCCGCGAGCACCGACTGGATCGTCGCGTTCACGTTCGTCGTGATCGTCGGCGATGAACCGCCGAGCGTGATCGTGCCGCTCGACAGCGTGTAGTTGCCGGAGCCGGCGGCAGCGAACGTGAGGCCGTTGGCCTGGACCGCGTTCACCGTCACGGTGCCGGCGGCACCGGAGCCCGCGCCAAACCGCGCGATGTCGGCCGTGTTGGGATCGGGCCAGGCGATGTTCTGCGTGCCATCCCACCAGTTCTGGAGCGTCGTGTTCCACGTGCCGGCGCCGTCCTGCGGGCCGGTCGTGCCCGCATCGGCGTCCCACGTGTACGTCGCGGCGCGGGCGACTGGGGACAGCCCGGCGAGCGCGATCATGCAGACGGCGAAGAGCCGCACGAGATCGACACGGTTTGTGATCATGGTTTCACCTGAACGCCAAATGATCGAACACAACGGGAATGAGTGAATTGACGAGAGCAGCCATCCCGACCCTTCGGATTATTTTGCACGGCCACCCCCGGCGCTGCCATCGGCAGTGTCGCCGATGGGCCTGAATTTTGGTCTCAGACCCATGTATCCCTATCCCAGCCGAAACCCGCAGTCGCACTTGCTGGTACAGCAGAACGCACATAGAGTGCAAAGGAGCTTGATCCTCCTTGGAGCCTGCCATGAGTTCAACCAAATACAAAATCATCGTGGAGCATCATGAAGATGGGTTTGTTGCGTACCCTCTCGGGTTCGCAGGCTGCGTCGTTGGCCAGGGAGACACCGCGGATGAAGCGATTGCCGACGTTCAGTCAGCTATCCGGTTCCACATCGAAACTTTTGGGAAGGATGCATTCGCCGAGGACTCGCCGCTCCTTCATGCCTACATGACGGAAACCGAACTCGCGAACGCAGAGTGATGGCGAAGTTCCCCAAAGATGCCTCGAAGGCCCGCGTGGTTGCCACACTCCAAGCGCTCGGCTTCCAGATCGTCCGCGAGCGTGAACACATAGCGATGATTCGAGAGAATATCGATGGCACAAAGACGCCCCTGACTCTTCCGAATCACAAGACGATCAAGTCGTCGACTCTCCGGGCGATCTGCCGTCAGAGTTCGATCTCGCGTGAGGACTTTCTGAACGCTTACGAGCCGTAAACCGGCTACCCGGCGGGATGGGCGACCCAGACCGACTTGATCCGCGTGTAGGCCTCGAGCGTGGCCAGCTCGGCCTGGTGCTCCCGGCACAGGTCGGCCAGCGGCAGCAGATCAGAGGTCGGTCTGATCGACCGGCTGCCGGTCTTCACGGTTGCCAAGCCGGCGGTGGGTCTCGGGGTTGATCGTGTAGCTGACCGTGCGAACCGATCCGTCGCAGAAGGCGGCAGAATAGCCCAAGGCGTGGGCGCTGCCGAAGCAACGCTTGTCTTCCACGCCGGGGAGATCCTGCTTCGGCGGCCAGGCAGGATTCGTGACGCGGTGGTTGTCCCCTTCGAAGCCGACGAACGCATTCTGGTTGTCGCCGCGGTCGATCGACGAGGTGTATTGATCGGTCTGCAGGAACTTCTCGCCGAGCAAGTAGACATTCGACAGGCCGTCACGAACCATGGCCAGCTCGAGCTGACTTCGGTAATAGATGACGCCCGAGCAGTAGCTGCCAAGCGACGGGTCGTCGGTGCGGGCCCAGCCGAACGTGCCACCGTCGGCCTCGGCAACGCTCATTGGGATCGGCAGGTCGGCGCTGAAGATGCCCGCGCCAGCGTTGGCCGCGTAGTCGGTCTTCGCTACGAGCGCCGGCGCGGTATGGTCGACGTATCCACCTCGCCACCACGACGTCCAGGTGTCGGGATAGGCGACCGGCGGCCGGCGTGACGGGCAGTAAAAGGTGGCGACGGGCGTGCCGGCGAGCGCGGCGATCGCGGCCCGCTTGGCGGTGCCCGTGGTACCCAGCCCTGTGTCGTGGAGCGATCGCTGATCGAGATACGGAAGGATGCTGTAAAGCCAACTGCCACTCTGGCTGCGGCCGTAGCCCCGATCGGGATCGCCGCACCAGGCCCAGCCCCAGCCCCCGGACGGCAGGAACCGCTGGGCAGCCTCGTGCTGGAGGCAGGCCTCGGCCAGTCGGCGGGCGTTGTCGGCGCAGTGCTGTCGGCGGGCGGATTCCCGACGGGCTTGGACCGCCGGCAGCAGGAGTCCGATGCCGAGCCCGATGATCCCGACCATGGCCAGCATCTCGACGAGAGTCAGCCCCGCCCGTGCCTGGTTGCTCGAATGCATCATGCTGATCCCCGCCGCGCGGCCGCCGCCGGCGCGGTGGACAGCACCCGCCAACCGGGATGCAGGTTCGCGCACGCCACGCCCTGGATTGACATGCAGCCTAGCACCTCGGACGTGTGGTCGGCGAACCTTGGGCGATCCGCCCGGAAAGCGTCGAAATCGTCTAATTTTACCAACATAGCAATGCGTCGAGTCCGACCACCGTCGGCAATCTCGCCGACCCGCGCGGGGCGGTCGTCGCTTCACCGCCGCCCGAGAAACCTGGCCACGGCCTCGGCCCGCGAGGAGACGTGGAGCTTCTGGTAGATGTGCTCGAGGTGTGTGTGCACCGTGCGGTAGCTGATCCCAAGCTCCTTGGCGATTTCCTTGTACGCCAGGCCCCTGGAAAGCATCTCCAGCACCTCTTGCTCCCGTGGCGAGAGCGACACACCCATGTCGACAGGCCGCGGCGACCGCTGAAACGCCGTCACGAGCTTGCGGGCGATGCTGCTGGTGATCGGGGCACCCCCCGCGTAGACGTCGCGGATCGCTTCGGTGAGGCGATCCGGTGGCACCGGCTTGAGCAGGTACCCGACCGCGCCGGCGGCGAGTGCCGCGAAGATCCGGTCGGTGTCTTTGAACACCGTGAGGACGAGAAAGTGCGTCTGCGGGCAGAGGGCGGACAGCCGCCGCACGCACTCCACGCCGTCCACCCCCGGCAGGTTGATGTCGACGATCACGACATCGGCCTCGAGTTTCGGGATCCGCGCGATCGCCGCCTCGGCAGTGCCGAAACTCCCCACCGGTTCGCAGCCCAGGTCGCGGGCAAGTATGGCATTGATGCTGTCGCGCAGTCCGGCGTCGTCCTCGACCACGGCGACCCGCACCGGCTTCTCCGCACGCCGGGCGGGAGCGGCAGGATCGGACATGGGGCCGAGATCGTTCGTCATGCGTCATCCTTCACGGTGGGCCAAAGGGGGAGTCAGATGCGAGCCTGCGCCGTCACGATCGTGCCGCCTCCGGGGCGGTGGTCGATCGAGAACGAGCCGTCAAGGTCAGCCATTCGCTGCCGCATGTCGCGGAGGCCGCTCTTGCGGCCGGACGGATCCTCTTCGAGGCCGTCTGCCTTGATGCCCTGCCCATCGTCGGCGATCGAGACCGTGAGGATTCCCTCGGCAGACACTCGCACGGTGACGGTGGCCTCGCGGGCCGCGGAATGGCGGACAACGTTGTGCAGCGATTCCTTGAGCACCATTCCGAAATGATGCCGCGTCCGGGCGGGCATCGGCGCGGCGGCCACATCGAGCGGGATGGCGAGCCGGCAGGCGATGCCGGATGGTGCGAGATATTCCGGAGTGAACTCGGAGACGTATGACAGGAACCGGTCGAGTGAATCGTTGGCCGGGTCGACCGCCCACACGATCTCGTCGAGCGAGTGGACGAGTTCGCCGCTTCGCTGCCGGATCCGGTCGACGTGGTCGCGGCCGTGGGCCTCTGGGGGGAAGTCGGCATGCAAAAGGTCGCCGAGCATCGCGACCTGCGCGAGCCCGGAGCCGAGATCATCGTGGATGTCGCGGGCGATCCGCTCCCGTTCCTTCCGCACCGCGATCTCCCGCTGCAGCCGCCGCCGCCAGAGGCCGCGGACGATGCCCGCCGTCGCGCCTGCGACGGCGAGGGCCCCGCCGGCGATGCCGCCACGCACGACCCATGGCCGCTGCCACCACGCCGGAACGACGACGAGCGACACCGCCGAGACCGAGTGGCTCCAGCCGCCTGCGATCCCCGCCGCGACATGGAGACGGTGGGTTCCCGGCGACGGCGTCGCGAGCCTGACCACCGGGTTGCTGCCGAGCTCCGTCCAGCCGGCCTGCGAACCCAGGATCGCATAGCGAAAACGGACTCGTTCCGGGGACGTGAGGTGGATGCCGGCGAGTTTGACCGTGATCTCCGTCGCCGACGCTGGCACCGTCACGGCGCGGTCGGCCGGCTCGACCCAGCACAGGCTGTTCACCATGCCCATCGACCCCGGATCGGTCTCCGCGAAGGGGCGCAGGGAAAGGCTCCCGCCCGCGAACGATGGCGCGGGCACGCCGTCGACCGCCACTTCCTCGACCGCGATCCGGGGCAGACCTGACCTGGCGATGGCGGCGGTGGGATCGATCACCGCGATGCCCGCCTGCGTCGGAAACGGGATCGGCGTTCCCGCCGTCGTCGGCCCGGCTCGCCGTGAGCGAACGTGTCCGGTGCAGACGGCGGTCTCCATGCCGTCGTCCGTTCCGATCCAGGCGACGTCGCACTGTTCCTGTTCGCCGCGTGCCACCCGCTCGAGTTCCTCCACCCGAACGCCAACGATCCCCGAAGGCGTTCCCAGCCAGAGCACGTCGTTCGGCGGTTCGGCGAGCGGATCGGCCCCCGCCACAGGCCGTGGCCGCTCGAGCGCGAGTTGCACGATCCGGTCGTCGGGCAGGCCGTGCCGCGTGGTGAACGTGTGCAGGTCGTCGCCGCGTTTTCGCACGAGCCCGCCGGCGCATCCGATCCACAATGTGCCGGCTGCGTCGCGGACGACGGCGCGGGCGAATCCGCCGGGGAGCGAGTCGCTCGCGATGGCTTCGAGCACCTTCGCCTCCGCATCCCGCCGCACGAGTCCCTGGGTGAGCGTTGCCACCCAGCAGCCTCCTTCAGGATCGGCAACCAGCGCCTCCACGGGATCGGCAGGGTTCGGCAGCGGCGCCAGCGAGACGTTTCCTTCGGGGTCCACGAGAAACAGCCCTTCGCTCGTGGCCGCCCACACCCGTCCCGAGTCAGCCGCGAGGAGGTCGCGCACGCCCCCGCCATCGCGGTCGCCGGCAACGAGCCGCACCTGTTCCGGCGGCGAGCCGTCCGCACGGGCACGCCAGACGTGCAGTCCCTCGGTGCCCAGCCATCGGCAGCCCCGGCCATCGACATCCAAGGTCGTGAACACGGTGTCACCGAGCGGTGCGGGCATCTCGATCAGATCGGCCGTCCGAGCATCGGGATGAAGCCTCCAGATGCCGCCGCCGGGGCCCGTGGCCAGAATCTCGCCGGATTCCATCTCGAGCGCGGCTCGCACCGGACCGCCGGACGATGTCGTTCCGCCCGCCATCCGCGCGATTCGTGGCCGGAATCGCACGAGCCCGTCGCTCGTCGCGGCCCAAATGCTTCCTTCGCCGTCGGCGAAAAACGAATGTGCTCTCGTGGACCCCAGCGTCGTCGCTGTCGCCAGCCGCAGCCAGTCGTCGTGGTCGCGCCAGACGGTGATCCCGTCGTCGGCGCCGATCCAGACGCTCCCGTCGCTCGCCTCGACGAGGCAGGAAACGTGCCGCGGGTTGCCGGGCAACGCCATCGCCTCGACCGACTCACCCTTTGAATCGTGAACGGTCCGGATGAGCCGGCCGTCGCCGGCGATCCAGATCCGTCCGTCGAAACCCATGCGAAAGCAATCGCATCCCGCGACGTCTTCGAGGCCGGATGGCACGCTCCACACGCGGCCATCGAACGCCGCCAATCGACCCTCGACGATCGCGTAGACGATTTCACCACGCGCGGCCATCGTGCACGCCGCAGCGGGCCGTTCGGCCGCTGTGGATCTCGACTCGGGAAATGGCCGCTGCACTCCCTGCACGAGCTCCTCGATGCCGCTGTCTGTCATCACCCAGAGCCGTTCCGATCGCGTCTCCACGGCCCCGCGCACAGTTCCCTGCGGCCGCTCGACCAGGCGGTTCCAGCGGTTGCCCTGGAACCGATAGGCGCCGCGGGTGGTCACCACGATCGGTCCGAGACGACTCCGGCCGAGCGACACGATCGCGGCGTCGTCGTCGCCAGGAATGCTCTTCCCGAGCGTTCCCATCGTCGTGAACCGCAGCCCGTCGAACCGCAGGACGTGCCGCGGAGTCGCCACCCACAGGTAGCCGTCGGGGGCCTGGATGACGTCGACCGTATTCCGTTCGGGAAGCCCCTGCTCGACTGACCAGCGGCGCAGGACGTACCGTTCCAACAGCGGAGTCACGGTCAGTTCGGCCGCGTGGAGGCGGGCAGCATCGGTTGCGAAGATCGAGGCCGCGCATGCGATGATCGCGATGAATCGCACGCTCTCCTCGCGTTGTGGCAGACGCATCGATGCACCATCACTTGGTCGTTGGGCGTTCGACCCCCGGATGAGCGGCCGCGGATCTGCAGATCCAAGCCGCGACGCCGGTCAATCGAGCGCGAACGTGACGACGTTTTGCTCCGGAAACGGGCCGCCCACGAGCACGCCGAACGTGGACCTCGTATTGAACCGCTCGCCGAGCGGCTTCCCGTCGATGCCGGAGCCGCTGAATTCGGAGCGGTAGACGCCGCAATTGACGCCGGCGTAGGGGCTGCCTGGGATCGAGACGACCACGTTGCCGGTCTTGTCCGTCACTCCCTCGGCCGCTTTGATCTCCGTTCCCATGAATGGCTCGGGAACGAGCTTCACGGTCACATTCGGCAGCGGCTTCCCCTGTTGGGTGACCACCGCCGAGAACGCGGCGATGGCGACCTTCGTGGCCCGCACCTGCTCGAGCCAGTGAATGAGCTCCGCCACGGTCAGCACGGAATCGCCGTCGCCGTCGAGCCTGGCGGCAGCCGCGGCGATCGCCGGAACGGCCTGCTGCTCGGAGGCGTCGATGACGCCGTCGGCGTTGGCATCGATTCCCGCGATCACCTTCGCCGTGTCGAAGCGGGGCTGCTCGAGCCGGGCGGGGCCTCGCGATCCACAGCCGACGATCCCGCCCAGACAGGCCGCCATGGCAGCCCAGATGCCGAAAGGCCGACATCCCGTTTCGATGACAGACCCGATCAGTTCACGCGCGCGATGCATGCCCGGGAGTATATGACGGCAACGCCTCATGGATATCGGGCCGCATCGGCAATGCTGCCGATGCAGCACCAGTCGAGTCGGGTATTCCGGCCTTTTTCCGCATCTCGGTCGATGGCAGAGGGCGGTACAAGATCGTCGCACTGCCGATCGATGTCCATTGCTTTGCGGGAGAAGCGGCCATGCCGCACGTTGTCGCCGTTCCAATCCAATCTGCCGCCTCGTGTGAGCGGTCGCTCGGGCTACGGCGCGGGAGGGAACGGGACTGTAACGCAGCGATGACCGACCCGGGCCGACCAGACACGAACCCTTGCCCTGGAGGTGCGACGCACGGGTGGAGTTTTTGTACCGCGCGATGGTTTCGATCCGGCTCGCAGCGACATTGATGTCCTGGCCGATTTCAAGCCGGAGGCAACGCGAGGCATCGGATTTCGCTTCTTTGGGGTATGGCGACGAACGAGCAGGCATCCTTGGCCGGAAAGTCGACTTCTGCTCGCGACTGGATCCTCGACTTGAGCCGTCCATTCGCCGTGATGATCTCCACTGGAAGGACATCGCGGGCACCCGAGATCACCTCATTCACGGCTACGACCTGATCGATCATCGCGTCCTTTGGGATGCGGTGCACATCGACGTTCCTCGGCTCATCGAGGCGATCGACGAACTGCTTGGCTGAGCCCCCTATGAGTACCCCCGCCCAGCCCGAGCTTGAGCCCGGCCGCGTCTACCGACGCGCGACCTGAGGCCGTGGTCGACGACGCCCTCCACGAGACCGCGGCGAGTGCCGCATGAAATTTGTGCACGATGAATCCGGCTTCGCGTCATTGCCGACGCAGGTCGCCGACCAGACGGGGATCGCCCCGATGTTCAGGGGGCCGCGGATCCCGCTCGACGAGGCCTGTGGGACGTTGCGGGAGTGGGTCGCGGCGATGCGCAGGTGACCTCCTGCGACCGCGACTTCCGTGTGTACCGCAGGAACGGAAGGCAGTCGATTCCGCTCCTTGCCCCGGTTCACTGAAGCGTGGGCCGGCGGTCAGTCTCTCCAGCGCACGGCGTTTTCGACGAGGCAAAGCATGTGGGGATCCTTGAAAACGGGGTAGGTCTCGTGGCCCGGGCGGATGTAGATGATGCGGCCCTTGCCAAGCCGCCAGACCATCACGCTGCGAAACCATTCGCCGGGGTCCCAGCGTTCCTCGACGATCACCTCGTCCGGCTCGGGAGCGTGAAAAGGCTCGTCGTACATCTCCGTCCTTGGCAGCGTGAATGTGGCCGGCAGTCCGGCGGCAAGCGGGTGGTCAGGTCGCAGCACGCGGAGCTGGCTCGGCTTCCCGTCGTTGCGGTAGGCAGGAAAGCAGCAGTTGGGCAGGTGGAGCCGCACCTGCACGTGGCCGTCGGGAAACTTCCGCACATCGGCGGCCGGCGTGAGCCGGGCGTCGCGGCCCGGAGCCTTGAACCGCTGGGCCGGCACTTCCTCGATCGCCAGGCCGTCCGCCGGCAGCTCCCCGATCCGCCGCCGCACGTCGTCGCGGCTCCGCTCGTTCATCGCTTCCATGAAGGGCGTGGCCCAGTGGGCGGAATGGAGCGCCACGAGCGTGAGCCCCCGGTCCTTGATCCTGGAAACAATGGCCCGGCCGACGTCCTCCTTGATGTCGGCATGCCTCACATGGCCCCACCACACGAGCACTTCCGCGAAGTCGAGAATCGCCGGCGACAGGCCGCGTTCGCCGTCATCGATGCCCACGCTCCGCACGGTGATCCCGGGCAGGCCCTCGAGGTGCGCGGCGATCGCGTTGCCGAGAAAATTCTCATACGATCTCCTTCATTGCTCACGACGCGAAGCGTCGCCCGACACGAGCGTGAGATCGACTTCGTTTTGGCCGACCGACACGGTGGCGTTGAGGCGGTGCCATTGATCGGGCTACCTTCCTCGAAGTCATGCGTCGCCCGCTCCTGCCCATCGTCGTCGCGGCCCTGGCGTGGGCCGCCGTGGCCGCGAGCGCCGGCGAGCCACTCCCGGTGACGATGCTCGTGCCGGGGTTCACGGTGCGGAAGTTGCCCGTCGGGCTCACGAACCTCAACAACGTCGAGTTTCTTCGACTACGCGCCGCAGCACCGGAGCGCCTGCGGCTTCCGCTTCAACGGCCCCGCCGAGGACCGCGGCCGGCTACGTGGCTGCGAACAACCAGTTCGCGGCGCTGGGGATGCTGCCAGTCGACGTTGCCGTCTCGCCGCGCGGCGACCTCGTCGTCTGCTGCCATTCGGAGCCGCCCGACTGGGGCGCGGGCCCAGCGGCACCGGACCGCGTGTTCAAGATCTCGTTCACGGCACCAGACGCCCCGCAGCCAGTGGCCGCCTGGCCGGCGAGCGAGACAAGCACGGTCGTCGCCTTCGACCGGCCGGTGGACGCCACGGCGTGGCGCGATGCCGCCCGGCTCACGCGGATCGAGGCGGGCCGTGCCGTGGGCCCTGCCGACCGGCTCGAGACGCCGAGACGCTACGCCCCGGCTACGCGATCGTAACGCTCCAGGATAAGCAGCCGCGGATGAGCCTGCCGGTCGATCTCGCGAGTGACGTGACGACGAGATCACGCTCGCGGAGCCCGGCGGCGCGACCCGCATGGTGCGCAAGACCGACATTGATGAACTCATCCCGCTGTCGGCGTCGCTCATGCCAGCGGGCATCGAGAAGCTGCTCTCCCCCGTGGAGATCCGCGACCTGATGGGCTACTTGCTCTCCGAGCGCCCGTAGAAAAAAGGTGGTAGGAACATTTTTCCAAGCGGTTGACGTCGATCTTTCCTTCGGGATAGGATCGTAATGACCAAGTTGGTCATCTTAAGCGTATCCGCCATTGGAGTCGGTCATGAAACGGGTTCAGATCGCCGAGGCCAAGGCACACCTTTC
>JAPOJV010000137.1 GCA_029978085.1 bacterium | reverse complement strand
TTTTCACCTTGCCGGCATACACATCGTCGGCATTCGCGGCCGTCGTCGTGCCGAGGCCGCCAAAGAGCACGCCCGCCAGCGAGCGGTTCATCGCCTGGCACATGATCGCCGTGAGGATCAGCCCCGAGGCGCCCACGAGCGAGCCGGCGATCACGAGCACGGAGTTGTCGATCACGAACCCGGCCGCCGCGGCCGCGAGGCCCGAATAACTGTTGAGCAGGCAGATCACGACCGGCATGTCGGCCCCGCCGATCGGCATCGTGAGCGTGAGGCCAAGCCCGCTGCCCACGATCACGAGCAGCCAGAAGAGCAGGTTCGATGACGGATTCGTGCACACGCCCCAGATCAAGAGCAGCGTGGCGACGGCGAGGCCGATGTTGATCCAGTGGCGGTTGGGATTCGTCCAGGCCTTCTTGAACTGCGGCAGCTCCTCGAGCTTGCCGAAGGCCACGAGGCTGCCCCAGAACGTGACCGCGCCGATCAGGCCGGTGAGGGCCGTGGCGATCGCGAACTGCGTCCAGGGGGCGAGTGGGTCGGCCGGCGGCTGGGCGGCGGCGGAGGCGTTCCAGAGCTCCGCGCCGGCCACGAACGTGGAGGCGGCGCCGCCGAAGCCATTCAGCAGGGCCACCATCTGCGGCATGCCCGTCATCGGATACTTCAGCGCCATCGTCGCACCGATGCCGCCGCCGATCATTCCGGCGATGGCGAGCATGATGAGCGGCCACGAACCGTTTTTGGCAACGCTCTCCACGACATGCTGATCGAAGCAGGCGGCGATGATCGCGATCGCCATCCCGACGGCGCCGAGATAGTTGCCCTTCACGGCCGTCCGCGGGCCGGTCATGAGCTTGAAGGCCACGATGAACAGCATCGAGGCCGCGAGGTAGGCGAGATTGATCCAGGCTTGGCTCGACATGTCGGTCTACTTCTTCCTGGGCTTACTTCTTTTTGGGCTGGAACATTTCGAGCATGCGGTGGGTGACGACGAAGCCCCCCGCGACGTTGATCATGGCCAGCACGACGGCGATGAAGCCCAGCAGCGAGCCCCCCCTCGTGGCCAACGCACCGGCGACGACGATCGCTCCCACTGCCGTGATGCCGGAGATCGCGTTCGAGCCGCTCGTGAGCGGCGTGTGGAGCCGCTGCGGCACCTTCGTGATCACCTCGAAGCCCACCCACATCGCGAGCAGGAAGACGGTGAGCAGGCGGATGAACCGGGCCGCCGGATCCTCGGCGACGACGGCAGCGGCGAGCAGCGGGAGAAAAAAGTTCATGGGGATGACATCCGGGGCTTCTGAGAAGGGATCAGCCGGCGAGGGGATCGAGCGGGGGCAGGCCGGCCCGTTCGCGGACCTTGGGGTGGACGATCTGGCCCCCCTTGGCCACGAGCGTGTCGCGGCAGATCTCGTCGTCGGCCGCCGTGTCGGGCAGGCCGTGCTTCACGAGATGGGCGAGGAAGGTGGCGATGTTCTTGGCGTAGAGCTGGCTGGTATGCACGGGCACGTCGGCGGCGAGATTCGTGGGGCCGAGGATCGTGACGCCGTCGAGGGCAACGGTCTCGTCGGGCTTCGAGCCCTCGCAGTTGCCGCCCCGCTCGGCGGCCATGTCGACGATCACGCTGCCCGGCCGCATCCGCGTGACCATGTCGCGGGTGACGAGCACGGGGGCCTTCTGGCCCGGAATCAGTGCGGTGCAGATCACGATGTCGCTGTCGGCCACCACCTTGCCGAGCAGTTCCCGCTGCTTGGCGTAAAACTCCTCGCCCATCGCCTTCGCGTAGCCGCCGGCCGTCTCGCTCGTGCCAGTCTCCAGCGGGAGCTCGACGAACTTTGCGCCGAGGCTCTGCACCTGTTCCTTGACCGCGGGCCGCACGTCATAGGCGCTGACCTGGGCGCCGAGCCGCTTCGCGGTGGCGATCGCCTGGAGGCCCGCGACGCCGGCGCCGAGCACCAGCGCCTTCGCGGGCGTGACCGTGCCGGCGGCCGTGGTCATCATCGGCAGGATTCGCGGCAGCGTGGTGGCCGCGAGCAGCACGGCCCGATAGCCGGCGATGTTGGCCTGACTCGAGAGCACGTCCATGCTCTGGGCGCGGGTGATCCGTGGCACGAGTTCGAGCGAGAAGAGCGTCGCGCCGCGTTCGGCCGCCTCGCGGCAGGCCTCGGGCGTGGAGAGCGGATCGCAGAGTCCGATCATCACCAGGCCGGGCCGGATTCGATCGCGATCGGCACACCACGAATCGCCGCAGGCGCCGGCGGTGCGGACGGCCAGCACGCAGTCCGCGGCGAAGGCTTCGTCCCGCGAAACGACGGCGGCTCCGGCGGCGCGGTACTCGTCGTCGGAGATGCCCGCTGCCGCTCCGGCCCCCGACTCGACCACTATCTCCAGGCCGGCCTTCTTCAGAGCCGGGAGCGTGGCGGGGACGAGGGCGACGCGACGTTCGCCGGGAAAGGTTTCCTTGAGAACGGCGACCTTCATGGGCGGAGCTGCCTGAAACGGGGGGAAAGGGCCGGCGAATCGCCCAGAGTGTGATTGGCGTGGCCGAACCCCGCAACCGGCCGCACCCCTGCGTCCGGTCGGGCTCGTGCGGCCAGCCCCTTTTTGCGGCCGATTTTGCGGGCGTGCCTTGCTCGGCAGCAGGGGCATTGCTACTCTCCGGGGCTCCGCCGGAGCGACGACCCCCGGCATCCCGTTCCCTCTCCCCCAATCCCTTTTGGGACTCCATTCACGGATTTGAGCGATCGATGAAGACTTTCATGGCGAAGCCCGGCGAGGTGGAGCAGCGGTGGTGGCTCGTGGACGCGAGCGGCAAGCGGGTGGGCAAACTGGCCACCGAAATCGCCATGGTGCTGATGGGCAAGCACCGTCCCACCTACACGCCCCACGTCGATACCGGCGATCACGTCGTCGTGATCAATGCCGAGAAGATCGAGTTCGGCGGCAAGAAGTGGCAGCAAAAGGTCTATCGCTGGTACACCGGCTACATGGGCCTGCGAACCGAAACGGCCGAGCATCGCCGCGATCGCAAGCCCGAACTGATCATCGAAGAGGCCGTTCGCCGCATGCTGCCCAAATCGCGGCTCGGCCGCGTCATGCTCGATAAGCTCAAGGTCTACGCCGGCGGTGAGCATCCGCACCAGGCGCAGCAGCCCGAGCCGATGAAGATTCTCAACGCCTGATACCGATAGCCCGATCCCGACACCAAGCCCACACTGACAGTAAGGATGATGGAGATGTCTGACGAGCAGCAGATCGTGAAGGAACGGCCGGCGAAGTCGGCCCGCCGCGGAGACACCATCATCGCCACGGGGCGGCGGAAGACCGCCGTGGCCCGCGTGCGGCTCAAGAACGGCGGCGGAAAGATTCGCGTGAACGGCCGCGACCTCGTTGTTTATTTTCCGGCGATCAAGGATCGCAACCTCGTCTTCGGCGCCCTCGAGCATGTGGGCAAGCAGTCGGCCGTCGATGTCGACATCACGGTGGACGGTGGCGGTCCGACCGGCCAGGCCGGTGCCTGCCGCCTGGGTATCGCTCGGGCCTTGAAGGCGTTCGACGCCGAACTGGCCGAGCCGCTGCGTCAGGGTGGCCTGCTCACCCGTGACGGCCGCATGAAGGAGCGGAAGAAGTACGGCCTCCGCGGTGCTCGTCGTGGCACGCAGTTCAGCAAGCGGTAGTCGTCGCCAGGTCAGGCCGTGCGGTAGCCCGGTCACGCCGTGACCGGAGAATGTAGCCCGGTCACGCCGTGACATGCCCACGGTAGACCGGTCACGCCGTGACCGAAAAACAGCCCGTCACCGCGCGACGGGCCTACGGTGCCCCTACGACCGATACGATCGGTACCGGGGGCATTTTTTGTCTGCGCCCAACCCGAAGGCATACTTTTGGCAGGTCGTGCCTTCCTGCGGAGTCGTGGCGATGATGCGTATGAGCCCGTGGTTTGTCTGCTGCGCTGTGGTGATCTCTGGTGCCGTCGCGGCCCGAGCCGCGGAGCCTTCATTGGCTGCTGGTAAGCAGGCTGCGCAGTCCGCCGCTGCCCAGGATCTGTTCGAGGCCGAGCGGGCCGGACTGGTCGCCGTCAAGTTCACGCCTGACGACTCGCGTTCGGCTCAGATCGCGTTCCTCAACAAGAGCAACAAGCCGCTCACGATCCGTCTGCCCGCCGCGTTCGCCGGCGTGCCCGTACTGGCCCAGATGGGCGGCATGGGGATGGGCATGGGAGGCGGCGGCATGGGTGGAGCCCAGGCGATGGGTGGCGGCATGGGTGGCATGGGAATGGGCGGCGGTGGCATGGGCATGGGCATGGGAGGTATGGGCGGCTTCTGCTGGGTGGCCCGCGAGGTGTATGGCCCGCATGATCCCCGGTGGGTCGCGTTTCGACGGTGGCTGGGCACTGACGCGCCGCAGTGGCTGCACGATGCGTATGCACTGCATGGCGAGTCGTTCGCCGAGTGGGTTCACGACAAGCCAGTGGCCAAGTTCGGCGTGCGGCAGTTGATGGACTCGGCGATCGCGTCGCAGGCTGAATCAGCTCCGGCCCGTGGTCAGTTCAGCGTGGCAACGCCGCCGAAGCAGGGGCCGGAACTCCTGCTGCATCCGGGGAAGACACGCGTGTTCCGGTTTTCGACGGTCTGTCTCGAGTACGGCAAGCCGGAGCCATCCGCCCGACTGCCCTACCGCATGATCGCCTTGAATGCGTGGTCGGACGAACCGCGGCTCGCCTTCGTGATGGAGTGCCTCGCCAGCGGCGTCATCACGCAGAAGGTGGCCCAGGCGGCAGCCTGGCATATCGCCAACGGCCTCTCGTGGGAGCGGCTGGCCGCCGAGACGATCGATCACATCGGCGGCGTGCCCGATGAGCCGTTCTTCACGGCCGCCGAGCTGGGAGCGGCCCAACAGGTCGTGGACGTGGCCGCGCGGACGAGCGGCAACCGGCCGGCGGCAGCGTCCGATTCGCTGTCTGGTCGGCCTGGGAACTGAGCGTCGCCTCGGGCTCGCACCGAACTATTGAGAAATGCTGGCTGTCTCGCCGCCCGCACGGCTGCCAAGGCCTTTCCAGACGAGAGCATCGATCTCGTTGGCCGCGGAGTGGACGGAGCCGTCCATCATGAGCGTGCTGACTGAGCCGGGGTGGTGGCTTCGGGCCGGGATGACGGCATACGTCGGGGCGGTCGTGCTATTGCCTTCGCGTGTGCTGCAGATGGAGATGTCGTAGGACGCGCCCCCCTGCGTGTGGGCAATGGTCGAATTTGGCGGGAACGTCGTCGTGAACCCGTTGTGGATCGCCCGGCCGCACACCCATTCGGTGTGGCCGCCACCGGCCGGCGAGGCCCGATCCCCGGCGGACCAGTTCGAGCCGCCGTTCGGGCTGCCAAAGGCGGCAAGCACGTCGGCCGGCGTCGCCGGCGGGGTCGCCCGTTGCGATGCTGAGTGACCCGTCGGCGTCGAGGCATTGTGGTAGCGCGGCGTGTAGGCCTTCACCTCCGACATCGCCAGCGTCTTGCTCAGGCCATCGCTGAATGCCTGGGGGCCGAGTTTGCTGCTGGGGCCGAAGGCGTTGCCGCCGTCCGCCCTGGTGGCGGGGTCGTACACGAGAAAATGCCCGACATTGAAGCCGTAGTTGAGCGGATAGTGCTCGGGCAGTCCGTCCTTCAGACGAGCGGTATTTCGCGGCTCGCTCGGGCACATGAGGACGTCAACTTTGGTGGAGGCGACGTCGACCGGCAGGATTGGCGTGCGGTTGGCCACGTCATGGTAGCCGAGTTTGAAGTTTACGAGCCTGTAGAGCGAATCGCCCTCCATGAACGGCAGCATGAGCGCCTGTCCTGACCACGGCTGGGCGGCGATGCCATTCGTCGCCGAGGTCTGGATGTCGCCCGAAGGGGGAAAATGCCGCTTGGCATTTTCGTAGTTGTGCATCGCGAGCCCGAGTTGGCGAAGGTTGCTCTGGCAGCCTGATCGCCGGGCTGCCTCGCGAGCGCTCTGGACGGCCGGAAGCAGCAGGCCGATCAAGGTGCCGATGATGGCGATGACGACCAGCAGTTCCACCAGCGTGAAGGCCGTGCGGCTTTTTGCACCGGAGAAAGCCATTTTGCTCATGCCTCAATGAGAAAACTGACCAAAGAAAATGAGACTCAGTCTCGTCTTGTGTGCGAATCATAGCCGGTGAGCGGTGGGCGTCAACAGGGACTGTTCGGCTTTGCAGCGTCCCGCCGGACCGCGACCCTGGTTTTGGCGGCCGGCCCAGGCCTCCCGGCTTCACTCCCCGCCGCCATGGGATACAACCCTGGGAGGAGCAGATGTGGTCCGGCAGGCAGGCCGCTCGCCGTGTCCGTCAGGCAGCAGGAGTGAGGCGATGGTGAATGCCGGTGGAGCAACACCGCGGGGGGCAGCGGCGAAGGACGTGGTCGTTGAGACCCGCAACCTCTCCAAGACCTACCGCGACTTCTGGGGCCGCCGCAAGAAGGTGGCGCTCAAACCGCTCGACCTCGAGATCCGCCGCGGCGAGATCTTCGGGCTGCTCGGGCCGAACGGCTCGGGCAAGACCACGACGATGAAGCTGTTGCTGGGGCTGATCTTCCCCACGTCGGGTGAAGCCTTCGTCTTCGGCCGCGAGGCGACCGACGTCACCAAGAACGAGCGCATCGGCTACCTCCCGGAGGAGTCATATCTCTACAAGTTCCTCGACGCCGAAGAGACGCTCGACTTCTACGGGCGGCTGTTCGACATGCCCCCCGAGGAGCGGCGGCGGCGGGCGGCGGCCCTCATCGAGATGGTGGGGCTCACGCGGGATCGCAAGCGGCAGCTTCGGGAGTATTCCAAAGGCATGACGCGGCGGATCGGCGTCGCCCAGGCGCTGATCAACGACCCTGAGCTCGTGCTGCTCGACGAGCCGACCAGCGGCCTCGACCCGATCGGCACCCGCGAGATGAAGGACCTGATCGTTGATCTCAAGGCGCGGGGCAAGACCGTGATCATGTGCTCGCATCTGCTCGCCGACGTGGAGGACGTCTGCGATCGGATCGCGGTGCTGCACCAAGGCGAGCTCAAGGAACTTGGCCGCGTCGACGACCTGCTCCGCGTGACGGGCGTCACGCAGATCCGTGCCAACGGCCTCTCCGCCGCCGCGGAGGACGAGATCCGGGCCGTGCTGGCCCGTCACAATGCGGCCGACGTGGAGATCGGCAACCCGCGAACCACACTCGAAGACCTGTTCCTCGAAGTCGTGCGGGATTCCCAGGCGAGACCTGGCCGTCGGGCCCGCGCCTCCGACCGCGAGACGGGGTGAGGCCAGTCCATGGTGCTCGAGGAAGACATCCCGCGGTTCGCAGCCTGGATCGGTCCGGCCTTGATCCGCTATCTGTTCACCAGCGGCCTCGTGGCCCTGTTCGCCGCGGCGATCGCCTGGTGCGTGCAGGCCGTGCTGCATGGGCCTCTGGCGGCTGGTGATCGCGTCTATCGCGGCATCCTGGCGGGGTTTGCGGATCTCGCCGGCATGTCGCCGCGGCGAGTCTGGGCGCTGGCGCGGCTCGCCGTCCAGGAGTCGCTGCGGCGAAACGTGCTCGTGGTGCTCGCCGTGTTCGCGCTGCTGCTCTTGTTCGCCGGCTGGTTTCTCGACCCCGGCAGCGTGAATCCCGGCAAGCTCTATCTCGGCTTCATCCTCGGCGCCACGAACCTGCTCGTCTGCTGCGTCACGCTGCTGCTGGCCGTGTTCAGCCTGCCGGCCGACATCAAGTCGCGGGCCATTCAGACCGTGACCACGAAGCCGGTTCGCACCAGCGAGATCGTGCTGGGCCGGATTCTTGGTTTTGCCGGTGTGGGGACTGCCCTCGTTGCTCTGATGGGGCTGGCGGGCTGGGCGTTCGTCGTGCGGAGCGTGGCCCATTCCCACGACGTGGCAGCCGACGACCTCGTCGAGGTGACCGACGAGTCGGGGGCCGTGACGGGCTTCACGGGCCGCACGAGCCTCGACCGGGGTCACCGCCATCGCGTCACGCTCGATGCGAACGGCCAGGGCGTGGCCGAGACGGGGCAGGGGCATCGCCACGCGATCGCTCGCGCGGGCGAAGGCGCCGCGGCGACCTACCAAGTGGGGCCCGCGGACGGGCTGCTCGAGGCTCGCCGGCCGCTGCGTGGCAGCCTGCGGTTTCTCGATCGCGACGGCCGGCCGAGCACGAAGGGCATCAGCGTGGGGGCCGAGTGGGCCTATCGCCAGTACATCGAGGGGGGCACGCCCGCGGCCGCCATCTGGACCTTCGCCGGCGTGACCCCCGAGTCGTTTCCCGACGGCCTGCCGCTCGAGATGATCGTGCGGGTGTTTCGCACCCACAAGGGGCGGATTGAGGAGGGCATCCACGGCACCGTTCAGCTGCGGAACCCGGCCACGAACCTCCGCAGCGAAGCCTTCCCGATCGTCGCCAAGGAGTTCACGATCGATACGTTGCTCGTGCCCCGACGGCTGGGCACGGTGCTGGCCGATGGCGAGGTCAAGGAGATCGACCTGTTTGCAGACCTGATCGCCAACGGCCAGGTCGAGGTCTGGCTGCAGTGCCTGGAGCCAGGACAGTATTACGGCGTCGCCCAGGCGGACTTCTAT
>JAPOJV010000023.1 GCA_029978085.1 bacterium | reverse complement strand
TCTTCCCGAACGAGGCGTCGCTCTTGCGACTCGCCTCCGCCGTCCTCTCAGAGATCAGTGACGATTGGGAAACCGAACGTGCCTACCTAACCATGGAAGCCAGATGACCCACCTCTGAAAACCGAGATTTACAGAAGGGTTGTTGCTTTATCGACGTTCGGCTCGCATTGGGCTTGAACCACCTTCCTCGCTTCCTTCCCAATGCCGAGGTCTCCGATGATGAGAATGGCCAGGTCGTCACCCTAACGGGGCTGGTGATGCCCAAGGATGATGGATGATGGGCTCCCCAGAGGCTCTGATGAGACCAGGGTCGGATGGGTTTGGGTGGCCAATGCGGATTTGAGGATTCCTCAAATCGGTACCGTTTTCCAACCCTTCAGCGGTGAAACTGGCGGTGCTGGCGAAATCGGGTGTGCTCTCGGAAGTCGTTGACGGGCAACGGGTAAAGGTCGATTTCGTGGTTTCTTCAGGAACTGCGAAATCGTCCCGCCTCACATTTCTAATCCCAGGGTCGCTGGTTCGAGTCCAGCCGGGCGTAGTTCATAGATCGGCACGGAACCTGCGGGATGCCGCGGCAGCAATGGCACTCGCAGCCAGCGCATGTGACGGAGCACGAATTTAGAGAGCAGCGAGTTCCTGTTTGAGATGCTCAGTCTCGGTCGGCTGCGGACACCGGCCTTCGCGGAGTTCCTCGAGGGCGCTGTTGATCAGGTAGGCGGTATCCAGATCCTCCACCACTTCGGGCCGCACGATGTTGTTCTGGGTGAGCCAGAAGCTCACCGCGCACCACGCCCACAAGAGAACAGTATCCGTCAAGTGGCACTCTGGTGGCGGGAACCGCCCAGGCCCGCGTACACCGGTGACAAGCTGATGCACGTACTGCGGGGTTTTGCCAATCTTCCTGGCAATTTCAGACAAGGTGACAAGGTTGCACTCGTCGATCCGCTCAACATCCGCCCCAATGTTCGCTCGCCGGACATCGCGGATAGCGGACAGCACAGCGTCCTTGTAGGACGTGGCCTCCCGAGAGAACTCAAGCCAGACCCGCCCATAGATCACGCTTGGGGTGGCGTCGCTGCAACCACCGGCAAAAAGCGTCTCGGCCTGGTCGTCCGTCAGCTCAGTGACCCCGGAGAGGATCAGCGAAAAATCGTATTCCCGCACGCGCATCGGCTTCTCACTCATGACACAACTCCCTTTTCGCAACTCTCCTGGTGCGGGCAGCCGTCCACCCGTTTCTGAATGTGGCGGGCGTGCGCCTGCGGGCTCCGCGGGGTTGAGTGGACAAAAACGATACATCCCTCTCTTGTCGCCTGGGGACAAAGCATCCGTCCCCATACATGGGCATGTCCGCCGGTGGCCTTTTCGACCCGCCAACCCCGCCGCTCAGCCGCCGCGAGTGCCGATTCAACGTGCGGATCCGTGTGTCGCGGCCGACTCGCCATACAAGAAATCTAGGCGCCTGCTTGAAAGGTGTCAAGCACTGCCTTTTCGGAACTGCGAAATCGTCCCGCCTCACATTTCTAATCCCAGGGTCGCTGGTTCGAGTCCAGCCGGGCGTAGTGTGTGTATTGCCTGCCTATTCGTGCTGGCTGTCCACGTGGACGTCGCCGTTGCCGTCGATGTCCACGTGCAACACCATCGGGTTGCAGCAGACCGGGCAATCCTCGACGTAGTCCTGGTGCGAGCCGGCCGACACGTCGAGTGGCACCACGATCTCTTCGCCACAGGAATCGCAGACGTAGGTGGCTTCGAGATTCGCCGAGCCGGCCGTTTCAAGCAGCCTGTCCCGCTGTTTCCGCTTCATCGCAACACCCCCCGTTTCATAGGCTGTGCATTCGCACCATCTGGAACTGAATGACCGACGCCGCCATTCTACGCCGCGTCACCCCCGTGACGACAACGGAGTGTCCTGCAACGTGAGCCATCCTGCCACCCTCCCGGCCGTGGAACTCCTGCGGCAATGCTCCGAAACCCGCACCCGCCGCAGCGGCCCCGGTGGCCAGCATCGCAACAAGGTAGAGACCGCGATCGTCCTCGCTCACCTGCCGACAGGCGTGACCGCCGAGGCGGCGGAGCGACGCTCGCAGGCGGAGAACCGGTCGGTGGCCATCGCCCGGCTTCGACTGAAGCTGGCAGTGGAGCACCGCGAACCGGCGGCCGCCGCACCGAGCCCTCTCTGGCAGTCCCGCTGCCGCGGCGACCGGCTCGCGATCGCGGCCACCCACGCCGACTACCCGAGCCTCGTGGCCGAGGCTCTTGACCAACTGGCCGCGACGACGGGTGACCCGGGCACGGCGGCATCAGTCCTCGGCATCACACCATCGCAGCTCGTGAAGCTGCTTGCCAAGGCGGCCGCCGCATGGACCGCGTTCTCACGCCTCAGAGCCGCTCACGGCCGGCCACCGCTGAACCACGGGTGAAGAAAAAGGCTGGCTCAAGCAGCCTGGGGCCGTACCCCGCGAGCCACTCCCTGCACGAACCGCTTGAGATGTGTGCCGATCGCGAACGCATCGGCCTGCCGCGCAAGCAGCCGCTCCGTGGCGGAGAGATCCGGTAAACCGGCGCCGGGCAACGTGATGTCGAGATCGTGCCGCCGGATGAACCTTTCGAGCCGACGGCGAATCGAGTCGGGTAGTTCATGCCGCCAGGCGTGCTGCCGGGCGAGCGGATCTTTGTGGACATGCAGAAACCGGGAGCCGGAGTCCTCGCCAGGACCGTCCCGTTTGGCAAGCAGTGCGGCGAGAGCCTGACGCGGCTCGGTGTCATCAGCCAGTCCGACATGCCGCCAGACCCGCAGCGTTTCCGCGCACGGATCGGCGCAGAGCGCGTCGTACTCGACGAGCATCGCCGTCGGGGTCGCAGCGACAAACTCGCGAAGATGCCTCGACCTCAACCAGGTGAGCACGAGAATTCGCTCTTCCGGCGTGTCGGCAGCCGCAATCAGTCGCCGCGCCTCAGGTGGCAGTGTCTCGTCGCGACCGATGATCGCCCACTCGATCCGAGCCCACTTGAGCATGCCCCAGCGGCGGACGCTGTTGACGACGCCGAGCGGATGGCGATCGAGCGCCACGACATGATCAGCGGCGATGGACGCCGCCGCCCAGCCGATGTTCTCGATCCGGGGCTGTTTGATCACGAGGTGGTAGCCGGTCTCCCGCGGAAACGCGGCGGCGGCGACTGCTTCGACATGCAGCGCCGCCAGTTGGCCGAGCCGGCGGTCGATGGGATCATCGGTGGCGGTGCGGAAGAACCGTGGCACCGGGATGTCGGGCACAGGCCGGCCCCGCTTGCGGTGGAGAATGAACCGACCGCCGTTGAAGACGGTCTGCATGTCGATGCCCGTGCAGGGATGGGCCTGCGACGCAAAGGGTTCGAAGACGTACCGCACGGCCGGATGGCAGCCGAGCAGCTCCCCCAGCCAGGTCGTGCCCCCTCGAGAGTGGCCGACGATGTAGGTCAACGTGCGAAACGGGCGGGACATCGCCGTGAATCCTGGCGGGCGGTATGCGGGTGCAGTAGGGCGTATATCGCGATCGGACTCCCGAGAATCAATGGCAAGCTGGCCACTACTGGCAGGCCGGGCAAACCAGGCGACCCCGTGAAGCCGTATGGCCCGGCGCCGCGCCCCGGAAATGAACTCCGGTGGCCTCTGCCCCGCGGTCGACGCTCCTGACACGGTGCGCCCTGATGGACTCGCGATCGACTGCCGTGCCCCCTCTCCCCGACCGGTCGCTCATGCGCCGGTTGCTCGTGCACACCGCACTCGCGGCCGCCTGCACGAGTGCGACCATCGGGATCGCGGCCGAGGGGGATCTCGGCACCGATCGCGACGCCTTCACCCCCTGCACCCATACGATCCCCGCCGGCTCGCTCCTCATGGAGGCCTCGTCGGTCTACATCGACAACCGTTCCGGTCTGCCGACCAACAACTATCCGGAATGGCTGCTGCGGGTCGGGGCGACGGAGCGGTTCGAGTGGCGGTTCGGAGTCAACTACGGCGTCGGCTCGCAGGGCACGATCGTGACCAGCGTCGAAGTGGGCGAGGGCACACAGGACGGCAGCCGCCTCTACGAGACGAGTCTGCTCTACGGCTTCAAGATCGGCACGTCGGACCAGGACGGCTGGGTGCCCGAGACCTGCTTCATCATGGAGGCGACGACGCCGGTGGAGGGGGACGTATTCGGCACGGTGCCCGTGGCCACCGGGGCCGCGGGCTGGGAGCTTCCCGTTCGGTTCCCATCCCGCCGATCGGAACCGTGGCGACTCGACGTGGCCGTGCGGTATGCCTACTCGGAAGGACTCGAGGGCTGGTTCAGTCGCTGGACACCCTCGACCGTGCTCCGGATGCCGGTCACCGACCGCTGGGAACTCCACGCCGAATGGTTCGGCTCCTATCCGGTCGGCGCGCCAGGCCGCAGCGGCGAGCCGTTCTTCAGCCCCGGCACCCACATCATGCTCACGAAGAACTTCGAGCTCGGCGTCCGCGTCGGCTGGGGGCTCACCGCCGAGACGGCGCCGTTCTTCTGCGACGCGGGCTGCGGCTGGCGCTGGTGAGATGAGTCGTCGGCCGGGTCAGGCGTGGATGGCCTGGCCCGACACGGCGAGGGCGGCTTCTTTGAGCGCCTCGGGCAGTGTGGGGTGGGCGTGGCAGACGCGGGCGATGTCTTCGGCCGTCGCGCCGAAGCTCATCGCTGCCGCGGCTTCACCAATCAGGTCGCCCGCCGCCGGGCCGATGATATGGATGCCGAGCACCCGGTCGGTCGCCGCATCGGCCAATACCTTCACCTTGCCGGTGGTGTCGTTGATCGTCCGGGCGCGGCCGTTGGCCCGGAAGGGAAACACGCCCTTCTTGTAGCTCGTGCCCGTCGCCGCGAGCTGCTCTTCCGTCTTGCCGATGGCGGCGATCTCAGGATGCGTAAACACGACGGCCGGCACGAGGTCATAGTCCACATGGCTCCAGCGACCCGCCATGGCATCGATGCAGGCCACACCATCCTCTTCGGCCTTGTGGGCGAGCATCGGCCCAGGGATGCAGTCGCCGATCGCGCACACGCCGGCTGCGGCTGTGCGGAACTGCCCATCGACCGGAATCCAGCCGCGCTGATCGGTCGCCAGGCCGACGGTCTCGAGGCCGAGGTCGTCGGTGGCGGGCCGGCGGCCCGTGGCCGCAAGCACCCGATCACAGCGGATCGGCTCGAGACCCTCGCACTCGACGACGCAGCCCGTTCCGGCCGCCCGGGCCGACTTCACCTTCACGCCGAGCCGGATGTCGAGCCCCTGCTTGCGGAACAGGCCGAGCGCCTCCGCAGCGATGTCGGCGTCGATGCCCGTGAGGATGCGATCCGCATATTCGAGCACGGTCACCTGCGAGCCGAGCCGCCGCCAGACACTGCCCAGCTCGAGTCCGATGTAGCCGCCACCGATCACGACGAGGTGGCCGGGCACGGTGTCGAACGCGAGCGCCTCGGTGCTCGTACCCACGAGCCGGCCATCGACCTCGACGCCGGGCAGCACCACTGGCCGACTGCCCACCGCCAGCACGATCCGCGGCGCTTCGAGCATCGTCTTCGTGCCGTCCTCGGCCGTCACCTCCACCCGCCCGGCACCGGCCAGCCGACCCGTGCCCCGGTGCCGCGTCACCTTGTTCTTGCCGAGCAACGCCTCGATGCCCTTGGCCAGCGTCGAGACGACATCGGCCTTTCGCTTCATCATCGCGGCCAGGTCGAACGACACGCCCATGACGTTCACGCCATGCGTCGCCAGTTCGTGCTGCGCCATCTCCAGCTTGTGACTCGACTCGAGCAGCGCCTTCGACGGGATGCATCCCACCCGTAGACACGTGCCCCCCAGCTGCGGCTCCTTCTCGACCACGGCCGCCTTCATCCCGAGCTGCGCCGCCCGGATCGCCGCCACATAGCCACCGGGCCCGCCGCCAATCACGATGACATCATGGGTCATGAAGGTGCTTCCAAAGAGTTTGTTTTTTGACCGTGTAGCCGCAGGTTGTTCAACCTGCGGAATCCGGGGCACAGGCGTGCAGGTTGAACAACCTGCACCTACAACGGGAACAGGCGACTGTTCGACCGGGTTCCATGTCACACCTCCAGCATCAGCCGGGTCGGATCCTCGATCGTGTCCTTGACCCGCTTGAGGAACGTGACGGCCTCGCGGCCATCGACGAGCCGGTGGTCATACGACAGCGCGAGGTACATCATCGGCCGGACCACCACCTGACCGTTCACCGCGACGGGCCGATCCTGGATCGCGTGCAGGCCGAGGATGCCGCTCTGCGGCGGGTTGATGATCGGCGTGGAGAGCATCGAGCCGTAGACGCCGCCGTTGGAGATCGTGAACGTGCCCCCCTGGAGTTCCTCCAGCTTGAGCTTGTTATCGGCGGCCCGCCGGGCGAAATCGCCGATGGTCTGCTCGACCTGGGCGAACGACATCGTCTCGGCGTTTCGCAGCACGGGCACGACGAGTCCCTTGCCGCCGCCGACGGCGATCCCGATGTCGTAGTAGTCGCGATGCACGATGTGGGGTGGACGGAACTCCGCGTTCACCTGGGGCACGGCCCGCAGGGCCTCCACCACGGCCCGCACGAAGAACGACATGAAGCCGAGCTTCACGCCATACCGCTCCTGGAACGTGTCCTTGAACTTCCCTCGCAGGGCCATCACGGCGCTCATGTCGACTTCGTTGAACGTCGTGAGCAGCGCCGCCTCCTGCTGGGCCGCAACGAGCCGTTCGGCGATCCGTTGGCGGATCGGGCTGATCAGCACGAACCGCTCCTCACGGCTGCCGCCGGCCTTCGGAGCCGCGACCAGCGGCGCGGGGGCCGGCTTGGTGGCGAGCGCCGGAGCCGAGGGGCGGGACGTGGCGACCACGGCGTCGGTCTTCGTGATGCGTCCTCCGGGCCCAGTGCCGGACACTGCGGCAGCCGGGACTCCCGCCTCACCGAGCACGCGGGCTGCTGCCGGCATCACGCGGGCCGGACCGGCAGGTGTCGGCGGAGCCACGGCCGGGGCAGCCGCGGGCGCGGCGCTCGGCTGCGGTGCGGCCGACGCAACTGCACCGGCGGCGGCCGGCTCGAGATAGCCGATCACCTCTCCGACCCTGGCCTTCTCACCGCTCGCCTTGAGCACCTTCGTCACGCGGCCCGCGGCCGGAGCAGGCAGTTCGACGGTCGCCTTGTCGCTCTCGATCTCGACGATCGACTCGTCGGCGGCGACGGCGTCACCCTCCTGTTTCTTCCAGGTGCCGATCATCACCTCGGTGATCGATTCGCCGACTTCAGGAACCTTGAGTTCGAGTGCCATTGGAGAGAGGAGACCGCGCGACACGGCGGTCCTTGCGAGGATGGGTCAGACGGTAAAGGACGCGGTGAGCAGTTCGTTTTGTTCGAGGTCGTGGCTCTTCTTCGAGCCGGTGGCGGGGCTGGCAGCGCTCTGGCGGCACATTCCCGAGAACGGAAAGCGGTCGAGCAGCTTGTCGCCGAAGTGGATGCGGAAGAACCGCCAGGCACCCATGTTCTCCGGCTCGTCCTGCACCCATATCACCGGCGTGCCGGGCGTGTACGAGGCCAGAGCCTCCTCGAGCGCCCGCCGCGGGAGCGGATAGAGCTGCTCGACGCGGACGATCGCCACGTCGCGACGTCCCAGATCCTGCCGCCGCTTCTCCAGTTCGTAGGCGACCTTGCCCGAGCAGAGCAGGATGCGACGCACGTCCCGCGGAGCCACGCCCGACGAGTCGGGGATCACCCGCTGGAACTCCCCCTTCACGAGGTCGTCGAGGGTCGACACGCAGGCCGGATTGCGGAGCAGGCTCTTGGGCGTCATCACGACGAGCGGTTTCCGCCAGACGCGCAGCACCTGTCGCCGCAGGCAGTGGAACATCTGGGCTGGAGTCGTCGGCTGCACCACCTGCATGTTGTCCTTGGCGCAGAGCGCGAGGAACCGCTCCAGCCGGGCGCTGGAATGCTCCGGCCCCTGCCCCTCGAAGCCGTGCGGCAGCAGCATCACGATCCCGGAGAGCCGGTTCCACTTGTCTTCCGCACTGCAGATGAACTGGTCGATCACCACCTGCGCGGCGTTGACGAAGTCACCGAACTGGGCCTCCCACATCACGAGGCCGTCGGGGCAGTCGAGGCTGTAGCCGTATTCGAAGCCGAGCACGCCCGCCTCGGAGAGCGGGCTGTTGTAGATCTCCACCGGCGCCTGGTCGGGGGCGAGATGCTCGAGCGAGCAGAACGTCTCGTCGGTCACCACGTCGTGGATCACGGCATGGCGGTGGCTGAACGTCCCTCGCTGACTGTCCTGGCCGGTGAGCCGCACCCGCAGCCCCTGGGTGGCGAGGCTGGCCAACGCCAGGGCCTCGGCGGCCGACCAGTCGATGGGCTGAGCGCCGGCCGCCATCTGGACGCGGCCTTCCAAAAATTTCTTGATCTTCGCGTGCGGCTGGAAGCCGTCGGGCAAGGTGACGAGCCGCTCGAGGAGATGCACGAGGGTCTCGCGGCGCACGCCCGTGTCGACGTCGGCGGCATCCTGCTCACGACCGCCGATATAGAACGACCACACGCCCCCGATGTCGGTCTTGTGGACGAAGTCTTCGCTCTTGGCCACCGAGAGGTCCGCCGCCAGCTTCGCCTGCTGCTGCTCGACGATCTGCTGAGCCTCCTCGCGGGTGAGTTCACCGAGCTTGAGCAGCTTCTCGAGGTAGCTCTCGTGCACGCTCGGCCGCCGCTCGATCACGCGATAGAGAGCCGGTTGCGTGAACGCCGGTTCGTCGGCCTCGTTGTGGCCGCGGCGGCGGAAGCAGTACATGTCGATCACCACGTCGCGCTGGAACTCGCGACGGAAGTCCATCGCCAGGTTCACGACCTGGGCCACAGCCTCCGGGTCTTCGCCGTTCACGTGGAAGATCGGGATCTGGAGCATCTTCGCCACGTCGGTGGCATACATGCAGCTGCGGGACTCACGCGGCCCGGTGGTGAACCCGATCTGGTTGTTCACGATCACGTGCAGCGTGCCGCCGACGCGGTAGGCATCGAGCTCGCTCAGGTTGAGCGTCTCCTGGATGATCCCTTCGCCGGCGAACGCCGCATCGCCGTGGATCAGGATCACGAGCCCCTGCTGCCGCGTCAGGTCGCCCACGCGATCCTGCCGCGACCGCATCCGGCCGATCGCCACCGGGTTCACGAACTCGAGATGGCTGGGATTGAAGCAGAGCGTGAGGTGCACGCTCTTGCCATTGGCCGCCTGATAGTCGGTCGAATGGCCAAGGTGATACTTCACGTCGCCACGGCCGACGTGCAGCTCCGGATCCATGTCGGCGAACTCACGGAAGATCTTCTGCGGGCTCTTGCCCATGACGTTGGCGAGCACGTTGAGCCGGCCACGGTGGGCCATGCCGAGCACGCAATCCGCGATGTCCTGGGACGCCGCCCGCTCGATCGCCATCTCCACGAGCGGGATCAGGCTCTCCGAGCCCTCCAGCGAGAAGCTCTTGGCCCCGAGGAACCGCTTTTGGATGAACTCCTCGAACACCGCGGCCGTCGTCATCTGGCGGTAGATCCGCAGCTGTTGCTTGCGGTCGAGCTGGATCCGGTTTTCACAACCCTCCATCCGCACCTGCAGCCACTGCCGCACCCGCAGGTCGTCCATGTGCATGAACTGCACACCGATCGACCGGCAATACGTGTTGCGCAGCCGCTTGATGATCTGGCGCAGCGACATCGACTGCGGCCCCTCGATCGTGTCGGTCGAGAAGCTGCGGTCCATGTCGGCTTCGGTGAGGTGGTAGAACCGCGGATCGAGCTCGGGGAGGCCCGGTCGCGGCCGCCCCAGCGGATCGATCTCGGCCATGAGATGGCCGCGGACGCGAAACGCCCGCACGAGTTGATCGACGCGATCCTGCAGAAACGCGACCCGCTCCTCACCGGCCGTTCCCTCGGCAACAGGAGGCAGCGGCAGCGGCATCGCCTCGCCGGCCGGCGCGGCAGGCAGCCTCACTTCCCCGTTGGCGATGGCCACGGCATGGCCGGTCGCGATGCCATCGGGCGTGACGAGTTTCGCGTGCGGCGCCGAGGGAACCGCTGGAACCCGATGAACGACCGACGCCGGCTGCTGGCCGTTAGACACGGCAACCGCAACGGGGCGGGCGGCACCGTTGGCCGAGTCGAGCGCCTCGAAGTAGGCCCGCCAATCGGCCGGCACGCCGGCTGGATCGGTGCGGTATTGCTCGAACAGCTCTTCGAGAAAGGCGAGGCTTGCCGTGCCGGTCGAGTCGATGTCGTCGGTGGTGTTCACAGTGTTGATCCAATCCGGCCCGCCGCGGCCGCAGCGTCACATCGCCAGGAGCAAGCGCCCCGGGCTTTCGAGGTAGCCGATCACCTCGTTGAGAAAGCGGGCCGCCATCGCCCCGTCGATCAGCCGATGATCGTAGGAGAGTGACAGCGGCATCATCAGTCGCGGCTCGATCTTGTCGTCGTGTACGACCGGCATCTTGCGCGACCGGCCCAGCAGCAGGATAGCCACCTCGGGCCAGTTGATGATCGGCGTTGAATACGTGCCGCCGACGGCGCCGAGATTGCTGATCGTGAACGTGCCGCCCCGGAGATCCTCGATCCCATACTGGGCGTTCTTCGCCTTCTCGGCCGTGTCGGCGATCGCCTGGGCGATCTGCGGAATGCTCAGGCTGTCGCAGTCGCGGAGCACGGGCACGACCAAGCCGCGGGGCGTATCCACCGCGAGACCGACGTTGACGTAATCCTTGTAGACGATCTCCCCCTTCTCGGGGTCGATCGAGGCGTTCACTGCCGGATGCTGCCTCAGCGACAGGCTCACCGCCTTGATCACGAAGGCCAGCGCCGTGAGCTTGAGGTTGTTCTTGGCATATTCCGGCGCGGAGGCCTTCCGCAAAGCCTCGAGCTCCGTCACGTCGGCATCGTCGTAGTTCGTCAGGTGCGGGATCGTCTGCACGCTGCGGACCATGTTGGCGGCGATCGTCTTCCGCATCCGCGACATCTGCTCGCGGCGGATCGGGCCCCAGTCGTCCCGCTCGGTCGCGGTCGAACCCCGCTGCGCACGACTGCCGGATCCCGCGCCGCCTGCCTGACGGACGGCGGCGATCACGTCTTCTCGCACGATCCGGCCGGACGGGCCGCTGCCACGCACGCCCCCCAGATCGACGCCGAGCTCACGAGCCAGCCGACGCACGGCCGGCCCCGCGGGCTCGACGGTCTTCACAGCCGCCGCCACGGGCTCCTCGACCGGGGGCGCCGCCACCGGAGCGGCCGCGGCTTTCACGGGAGCAGGAGCCGGCGCGGCGGCGGGAACTGGCTTTGCAGGAGCGGCTGGTGCCGCCGCGGCGGCAGCCGCAGGTGCAGCGGGCTTCGCGGCAGCCGGAGCGGCGCCGGCGGCCTCGATGACCACCAGCGGCTGACCGACCTTGACGGTCTCCCCCTTCTTCACGAGCACCTTGGCGATCCGCCCGCCCGGCGGACACGGCACCTCGATCACGGCCTTGTCGGTCTCGACCTCGAGGAGCGCCTGCCCCGGCTTCACGACGTCCCCTTCGGACACGAAGACGGTGACGACGTCACCGGAGGCGATGTTCTCTCCGAGGTCGGGCAGCTTGAATTCGGTGGCCATCGAGATTCTTTCGGTTGGTCGAAAACAGGTGTGTGAAACGCGTTCCACCGCCGGCCCACGCGGCCCGCGGCGCCTCCCGCGGCATCAGGCCGACGCGGGATCGATCTTGTCGGGATTGATGCCGAGCCGCGTGATCGCCTCGGCGACGACGTGGGTGCCGATCGCACCGCTCGCCGCCAGCCGCGACAGCACGCCCACGGCGATGCACTCCGCATCGACCTCGAAGTGCCGCCGCAGCGGCCCCCGCGTCTCGCTGCGGCCGAAGCCGTCGGTACCAAGCACGAACAAGCCGCCGGGAATCCAGGGGTCGAGCTGTTCAGGCACGCCCCGCACATGGTCGCTCGCCGCCACGAACACGCCCTCGGCAGTGCCGAGCGCCTGCTCGAGATAGCTCCGCCGCGGCGCCGCCTCGGGATGCAGCATGTTCCACCGACGGCACTCCTGCGCCTCGCGCCGCAGCTCCTTCCAGCTGGTCACGCTCCACACATCGGCCGCCACGCCCCAGTGCTCGGAGAGCAACTCGGCCGCCCGGATCACCTCCCGGAGGATGGAGCCCGACCCGAAGAGGTTGACGGCCGGAAGCTTCGGCGCGACCGGCTTGCCCTTCGCTGCGACCGACCGCAGCTTGTACATGCCCTTGAGGATGCCTTCCTCGCAGCCCTTGGGCATCGGGGGCATCTCGTAGTTTTCGTTGTAGACGGTGAGGTAGTAGATCCAGTCCTCGCCCTTGGCATACATGCGATCCATGCCGTCGAGCATGATCACCGTGGCCTCGTACACGAACGCCGGATCGTAGGCCTTCACGGTCGGATAGGCCGTTGCGAACAGATGACTGTGGCCATCTTGATGCTGCAGCCCCTCGCCATTGAGCGTGGTGCGGCCGGCCGTGCCTCCGAGCAGGAAGCCGCGGGCCCGGCAATCGCAGGCGGCCCAGATCTGGTCGCCGATCCGCTGAAAGCCGAACATCGAGTAGTAGATGAACATCGGGATCATCGGCACGCCGTGACTGGCGTAGGCCGTGCCCGCAGCGATGAAGCTGGAAATGCTCCCCGCCTCCGTGATGCCCTCCTCCAGGATCTGACCGTCCTTCGCCTCGCGGTAGTAGAGCAACTGATCCGAATCGACCGGCTCGTAGAGCTGGCCGGTGTGCGCATAGATGCCGCACTGCTTGAAGAGCGGATCCATGCCGAACGTCCGCGACTCATCGGGCACGATCGGCACGATGTACTTGCCGATGTGCTTGTCCTTGAGCAGCGACGCCATGAGCGTCACTACGCCCGTGGTGGTCGAGACCTCGCGGCCGGCGCTCTTCTCGATGAATCCCATGTAGTCGGCGAGTGCCGGCGTCTTGAGCACAGGCCCCTGCGTCGGGCGACTCGGCACCGGACCGCCGAGCGCGGCCCGCCGCTCGCGGAGGTACCGCATTTCCTCGGAGTCTTCCGGCGGCCGGTAGAACGGGGCCTTCGCCACCTCGTCGTCGGAAATCGGAATACCGAACCGCGAGCGGAAGGCCCGCAGCTCGTCCTCGTTGAGCTTCTTCTGCTGGTGCGTGACGTTGCGCCCCTCGCCCACCTCGCCGAGGCCGTAGCCCTTGATCGTCTTCGCGATGATCACCGTCGGCTTGCCGTGGCACTTCATCGCCGCGTCGTAGGCGGCGAACACCTTCTCGGGATCGTGGCCGCCTCGCTTGAGCTTCTTCAGCTTCTCGTCGGAGAGGTGGGCCACCATCTCCGCCAACTCGGGATCGACGCCGAAGAAGTGCTCGCGGATGTAGCCGCCCGGCATGACGACGTATTTCTGGTACTGGCCGTCGACCACCTCGTTCATCCGCTTGACGAGCAGGCCCTTGTCGTCCTTGGCCAGCAGCGGATCCCAGTCTTCGCCCCAGATCACCTTGACGACGTTCCAGCCGGCTCCGCGGAAGGCGCCCTCCAATTCCTGGATGATCTTGCCGTTGCCACGCACCGGACCGTCGAGGCGCTGGAGGTTGCAATTGATGACGAACACGAGGTTGTCGAGCTTCTCGCGGGCGGCCAGCGTGATCGCCCCGAGCGTCTCCGGCTCGTCGCACTCGCCGTCACCGATGAAGCACCAGACGTGCTGCCGGCTCGTGTCCTTCAGGCCGCGGTCCTGCAGATACTTGTTGAAGCGGGCCTGATAGATCGCCATCAGCGGGCCGAGGCCCATCGAGACCGTGGGAAACTCCCAGAAGTCGGGCATCAGCCACGGGTGCGGATAGCTCGACAGTCCCCCGCCGACAGCCAGCTCGCGCCGGAAGTTCTCCAGCTTCTTCTCCGACAGCCGACCTTCGACGAACGCGCGGGAATAGATGCCCGGCGACGCGTGCCCCTGAAAGTAGACCTGGTCGCCCGAGTAGTCGTCGCCGCGGCCCCGGATGAAGTGGTTCATCGCCACTTCGACGAGCGTGGCCGACGAGGCGAACGTGGAGATGTGGCCGCCGATGCTCTTGTCTTCGCGATTGGCCCGCACCACCATCGCCATCGCATTCCAGCGGATGATGCTCTTGATCCGCCGCTCGATCTCGCGATTGCCCGGATAGTGGGGCTGCCGATCGGCGGGGATCGTGTTGATGTAGGGGGTGGTGGCCGAGAACGGAATCGCCACGCCGAGCCGGTAGGCCTCCTGCTCGATCGCGTGCAGGAGATAGGCGGCGCGGTCGCCGCCCCGACTGTTGATCACGTAGCGGAGCGAGTCGAGCCACTCGCGGGTCTCGGTCGGGTCGGAATCGACGGCCGACACGCCGTCGACCCGCTCCGGCTGCCCACTCGCCGCATCCCCCATCTGCCCGATGGCCATCGGGCTGTGTGCCCCGCGAGGCAGGCTGCCTGCCCCATTTGCCGCGTCGATCACGTCACTGGCGGTCTGGTCGGCGTCGGAAACGGACATGGTGGGCTCCGCGAGGATAGGCGAACTTTGCCCATTATTCCGATGGTTCCGGGGGGCGTAAAGGCCGAATCGCCCCCCGGCTGCGCAGCGCGAAATCCGCACACCACGCGAAATTTTCAGGAATGCGAGAGGCGGGACTCGAACCCGCACGCCTTGCGGCACTGGAACCTAAATCCAGCGCGTCTGCCAATTTCGCCACTCTCGCGTCGCTGCACGTATCGTACGCCAAGGGAGGCTCGGAGATGAATCGCCGGCTTGGGGGCGGTACTCGCGACGCCCAAGGTGGGCTCGGGACTGCCCATGCCCCGTCGCCGGACGCTCGCTACGGGCATCCATGCCCTTCGCTCGCTCGATGCTGACTGCGCTTCGCCATCCTGGCTGCGCTGGTCAGCAAACGCCGGCTCTCAGGGCAGTGGGCAGCCCCTCGCAAAGTCGGCCCCAATCGACGAAGGAAGGAGCCGGTCGGGGGTCGCGCGCAGACGCCGGTGAATTTTGACTGCCAGAGTTGGGGCACCACATCAGTTGAGCATGAGACGTCAAAATCCGCCGGCGGCGAGCACGTGCCCCCGACCGGCGGCGCCTCCCACAGACGGCCATTCCTTGAAGGTTCCTCATACCGCAACTACAACACCGGCGGCGTTTTCCGCGAATCCTCAGAGTTGGAGACAGTCACGATGCATGTTCCGCTGGTGGTACTGGGGGGTGGTCCGGGTGGCTATGCGGCCGCGTTCCTCGCCGCTGACCTCGGCATGCAGGTGGCGATCGTCGATCGCGACGCCCGTCTCGGTGGCACGTGCCTGCTCCGCGGCTGCATCCCCTCGAAGGCGCTCCTGCACGTCGGTCGTGTGATCGCCGAATGCCGTGAGATGGAGGAGTGGGGCGTTCATCTTCCGAAGCCCACGATCGACCTGAATGCACTGCGGGCCCGCAAGGACAAGGTGATCTCCACGCTCACTGGCGGCCTGGCCACGCTGGCCCGGCGGCGGAACGTGACGGTCATCACCGGCACGGCGCGGTTCACCAATTCGACGACGCTCGAGGTTGCAGCCGCCGAGCCGGGTGGCGCGAGCCAGACGCTCACGTTCGACCACTGCATCCTGGCCTCCGGCTCGCGGCCCGCCCGCATCCCGGCTTTCGATATCGGCAGCCCCCGGGTGATGGACTCGACCGGCGCCCTCGAACTCGCCGACATCCCGGCGTCGCTGCTGGTCGTCGGCGGCGGCTACATCGGCCTGGAGATGGGCACGGTCTACGCGGAACTCGGCTCGAAGGTGTCGGTGGTCGAGCTGACCGACACGCTCCTGCCTGGCGCCGACCGCGACCTCGTCAAGCCGCTCCAGCAGCGGCTGGAGAAGCTGTTCGATTCGATCATGCTCCGCACCAAGGTGGTGGGCCTGGAAGACACGGGCTCGGCCGTGAAGGTTCGGTTTGAAGGGCCTGACGGTCCGTCAACCCGCGAGTTCTCGCGGGTGCTCGTGGCGGTGGGCCGCCGGCCGAACTCCGACGGCATCGGCCTGGAGAACACCGGCGTGCAGGTCAGCCCCAAGGGCTTCGTCGAGGTCGATGGCCAGCAGCGGACCGCCGATCCCCACATTCTGGCGATCGGCGACGTGTGCGGTGAGCCGATGCTCGCCCATCGCGCGAGCCATCAGGGGAAGGTGGCCGTGGAAACGCTCCACGGTGAACCCGCGCTGTTCGCGCCGCGGGCGATTCCAGCGGTGGTGTTCACCGACCCGGAGATCGCCTGGGCGGGGCTCACCGAGCAGGAGGCCACGGCCGCCGGTCGCAGCGTCGAGATCAGCCGCTATCCGTGGGCTGCCAGCGGCCGTGCCCACGCGCTCGGCCGCACCGATGGGCTCACGAAGATCCTCGTCGATCCGGAGTCGGAGCAGGTGCTCGGCGTGGGCATCGTCGGCCCGGGTGCTGGTGAGCTGATCGCGGAGGGCGTGCTCGCCATCGAGATGGGCTGCACGGCCCGCGACCTGATGGAGGCGATCCACCCGCATCCCACGCTCGGCGAGACCGTGGCCTTCTCCGCCGAAAACTACTTCGGACTCGCCACCGAGATCTATCGCCCTCGCGCCGAGCCGGCGGCTCACTGAGCGTCGGACTGCCCCGGATCCTCGGCGAGCAGTGGAGGCTCGTACCCCGGTGGCAGGCTCGATGTCGCGACCATGCGACTCCACGGGCCGGCGGTGGTGATCGCAGCGGAATCGCGACGCGCCGCTGCAGGCTGCTGTCGGGGTGGCTCTGGGATCGCCTCGGCTTCGTCATCACGAGGCGCTGGTGCCGCAGGCTCGTCGGCGGGGCGCGGCGGGGCGGCCTGAGCGTCATCCTCGCGGTCGGCCTCCGACGAGGCATTCGCAGTTCCGTCCCGCGGAGCCGGAGACTCCTCCTCCGCCCCCGGCACGGCAGATTTCGGCGGGGCAACCGGCGTGGCCCCCTCGGCCGCGGATGCCTGAATCACTCCCTGCCCGGGCCAGCGCCGCCACTGTGTGCCGTAGTAGCCAAACTGCCCTGGCCGCACGGGGCAGGATGGCACGCACATTCCGTCACGGCAGCCATGCGCGTGGCCGTGGTGAAACCCCGCCTGCCGCACCTGACCGTCGCCATGGTTCACCGAGCAACACCCCGCGCCTCCCGCGGGTACCACGGCGGGGTCGAACTTCACCGCCGGCGGGGCCGGACGTCGGGCCGTTGCGGCAGCTCGGCTCGCGAAGCTCGAGAGGTCGGCCGCCTTCGCCGGCAGGCAGATCGCCACCACCCCGCTCCCCAGGAGCAGCGTGAGACGACGTGCGGCAGCGATGCGGCGAGGGTATGGCATATGGTGTCAGTGGGAGCTGGCCGACCAGGCCGGGCCGCACGGCCCGCCCAGCCGGCACAACCGGCATCCCTTCACGTATCGTGCGATCGGCGACCCAAACTTTGACGGTTTGTGCCGCTGGGCAGGAAACATCGTCCCTGCCGGCCTGAAGCCGCCCCTCAGGGGATCCGACGGGGAAGCCCTGGAGAAATCGGCAGGCTGGCGGGATCGGGCGAGCTCATGCCCCTCCGTGCTTTACACTGTGGGGCAGCGTATTCCGCCGAGGGCCGCGAGACAGCGGTTCTCGTTCCGCCAGGCTTGGTTTCGAGGGGTTCTGCCCGTGAAGCGCGTCAACGTCCGGTTTCTCCTGCTCTTTCTGCTCGGCGTCGCCGTTCTCGCCGGCGGCACGATCGGGCTCAATCGCTACCAGGTCATCCGCAATGCCGGCACTCTCGCCAAGCAGGCGCGGCAGCGACTCGAGGAGGGAAAGCAGGCGGAGGCGCTGGGGCTCTTCGCTCGGTACCTCGGCATGCGGCCCGAGGACGCCGAGGTGCAAGCCGAGTATGCAGAACTGGTGCTCGAGCGGGCCTTGGCCGCCGACGCGACGCAGGCCGATCTGTCGCGGGCCTACAACACGCTCGAGGAGGCGGTGCGACGAAATCCGGAGAAGGACGCGCTGCGGCGTAAACTGGCCGAGTTTCAACTGCGAATCGGCCGCGCGGTCGATGCCCGCGAGCATCTCAACGTGCTCCAGTCGCGGCTTGACGCGGGCACGATCCAGCAGGAGCAAGGCGACGATGAATCGCCGGCCATCGATGCCGACACGATCCGGCTGCTGATGGCCCAGTCGTTCGCCGGCGCCGGCGACTTCGACATGGCGGCGAAGCTCGCCGGCGAATTGATCGGCTATGACATGACGCAGCGGGCCTTCGACCCCGCGCGGAAGGTTGCCGATACGACCGACGCCTACATCCTCCTGGCATCGATCCTCCAGCAGCGATTCTCTGATGCCCCGGCGGCCGACGGGGTGCTGCAGGAACTCGTCACGCGACACGGCACAGACGCCCAGGCGTGGCTGGCGATGTCGCGCTGGCACCGACAGGCGTCGGACTTCGACGCGGCGGCCAAAGACATCGAGAAGGCGGCCGCGATCGCTCCCGACGACATCAACGTCGTGTTCGGTGCGTTCGAACTGGCGCTCGCGCGGCAGGATCTGGCCAAGGCGTCGGAGGTGGCGGCGAAGGCCCGCCAGCTGTTCCCGGCCGACGAGCGGGTCTACCGCGGCCTGGCGTCGGTGGCGATGCAGCGGAACGACCTGGCGGGGGCCGAGCAGGCGCTCAGGGACGGCACAGCGGCGCAGCCCAATAAGGCCTCGCTCCTTCTCATGCTCGCCGACAACCTTCTGCAGCAAAACAAGGTGGCCGAGACCGAAGAGATCGTATCTCGCATCAAGGAACTCTACGGCTCCACGAGTCCCGCCGTGGGATTGCTGGAGAGCCGACTGCTGATCGCCCGGCAACGGTGGCCGCAGGCGCGGCAGAAGCTCGAGCAGATCCGCCCGCTCGCCGCAGGGTTGACCGAACTCACCCGTCAGATCGACCTCTGCCTCGGGCAATGCTACGAGCAGTTGCAGGAGTTCGACGAGCAGCTCGATATCAACCGGCGGATTCTTGTCGATGATCCTACTTCGCTGGCCGCCCGAGCGGGCGCCGCGGCCGCGCTTGCGGCAGCTGGCAAAGCAGACGAGGCGCTCCGCGAGTTCGAGGCCGTGGCAGCCTCGATCCCTCCAGACCGTCTGCCGGGCATCCCGCAGATCTGGTATCCGCTGATCCAGTTGCGTCTGGCCGAACAGTTGAAACGGGCACCGACCGACCGCGACTGGTCGGCCATCGATGCGCTGGTCACGACACTCGAAGAGTCGCCGGCGATCGCGCCCGCCCAGGTGGCCCTGCTCCGTGCCGACATCCTGTCACGCAAGGGGGAAGCCGACGCGGCGATCGACCTGCTCGACAAGGCCACTCGCTCCGGCCCGGTCGAAGCCCAGGTCTGGTCGGCCCTCGCCACCCTGACGCTTCGGGAGCGAGGCGCGGAGGCGGCGCGGGAGGTGCTCGGCCGCGTGCCTGCCGATCAGGCCGATCGCGGCGGCCTCATGCTCGTCGAGGCCCAGGTCGCCGCTGCCGGCACGGATGCAGAAGCCGCACAGACCCTCGCGGACATAGCGGCTCGAGCGGAGGCCCTTGGGGGCGACGAGGCCGCCAGGATGCTGGCGGCGCTGGCGTCGCTACAACTGTCTCGGGGAGCTCGGCCCGAGGCCGAAGCACTCCTGCGCAAGGCGGCGGTCCTGCAGCCCGACGATCTCAAGTCACGAACCGCGCTGCTCGAATTGGCGATGGCCGACGGGGACCTGGAAAAGGCCCGCACCGCCGCCTCCGACATCCGCGCCGTCGCCGGCCCGACGAACGCCCGGTCGCTCGTCGCGGATGCAGGCGTGAAGATCCTCGAAGTCCGGACCAAGCAGCAGCAGAACGAACAACGGGACGGACAGATCGACCTGTCTGAAGACGACCGGCGGCTGCTCGACGATGCCCGCAACCTGCTGATCGAGGCGGAAAACGAACGCCCGAACTGGCACCTCATCCAGCGGTATTTCGCCGAAGTAGAAGGCCTCAAGGGAGATATCACCGCTGCCATCGACCGGCTGCAACGAGCCCTGCAACTCGATCCTGCGAACCCCGAAGTCGTGCGGCAACTGATCGGTCTGCTGTACGCGACCAACCGGACCGACGAGGCCCGCGCGGCCCTCGACTCGCTGGGCGAGGGCGGGGCGCAAGGGTTCGAACGGGTCTCCGCAGAGCTCGAGCTCAAGGCCGGCAAACTCGAGGAAGCCGTCGCGCTCGCCGAGCGGAGTGTAAAGGCCGATTCCACGAACGCGGGTGAGCTGTTGTGGCTCGGGCAGCTTCTCGATCGGTCGGGCAAGGCGGAGCGGGCCGGCCAGGTGCTCGCCCGGGCGGTGGAGCTGGCCCCCGATCGCCCGGATGCGTGGCTCTCGCTCTTTTCGCACCAACTCGGCAACGGCAAGCGGCGGGCCGCCGAGAACACGCTCGACCGCGCCGCGCAGGCCCTCTCCGAGCCGCAGCGTCAGCTGACGCTCGCGCAGGGCTACGAGATGCTCGGGCGACTCGACGACGCCGAGCGCGAATACCGCGAGGCAGCGAAGGCCACGGCCAACGACGTCACCGTGCGGCGAGCCAATGCGGAGTTTCTCGTCCGGCACGGCCGGCTCACGGAGGCGAGGAAGGCCATCGACGAGCTGCTCGCGGTGCCGGACGATGTAGCCGGCGCCCGCCCAGCGAAGACCTGGGGCCGGCGAAAGGCGGCCGAACTCATTGCCAACCGGGGCACCTACCGCAATCTCGAGGAGGCATTGGCTCTCATCAAACAAAATACCCTCGCAGATGGCACGCTTGCCAGCGAAGACGCCCAGCTGGAGATCTCGCTGCTCGTCAACCGGCCCGAGCCCGCCAGCTGGAAGCGGGCGATCGACGTCATCGAACAGCTCGCCGAGCAGCAGCCGCTCTCGACCGGGCAGCGGCTGACGCTGGCAGGGCTCCTGGAGAAGGTGGGCCGCTGGAGCGAGGCCCGTGACGAGCTGATGTCGATCGTGGCGGCACCCAACGCGCCGCCGGCGGTGGTGGGAATGCTGGTTGAGAAACTCATCGACCACGACGAACTGGAGAACGCCCGTTTGTGGCTGAAGCGGCTCGCCTCGACCGCCCCGACGGCCCCGGTCACGCTGGCGCTGGAGGCCCGGCTCGCCATGGCGTCGAAGGATCGGGCGGCGGCCGCCGATGCCGCCCGCAAGCTGATGCCGAAGGACAACGTGGCGGCCGACCAGGCCACGCAATTGACGGCCATCGCCCGGCTCATGGAAGACCTCGGTTTCCCGAAGGCGGCCGATCAGGTGCTCACCAAGCTCGCCGGCGTCTCACCTGATGGCATCGTGCCGCGGGCAGAGTTTCTCGGGAGGCACGAGCGGGCCCGGGAGGCGCTGGATCTGTTGGAGGAGCACTGGGACGACCTGCCGCTCGAGCGGCTGCTCACCGCCGCCGTGGCTGTCGCCCGCTCGCAGGACACCGCCACCAGCGAGGGCCAACGGCTCGATGGCTGGTTTGCCAAGGCGCGGCGGATCGACCCCGGATCGATCACGATCCCTCTCCTCGAAGCCGAGCTTCGGAGCCTCCAGGGGCGGCAGCAGGACGTCGAGACGATCTATCGTGAGTTGATGGAACGGCCGGGCCTGACACCGATGCAGACCGCGATCGTCTCCAACAATCTCGCGTTCCACCTCGCGGCGCCTTCCACGGCCGCCGAAGCCCGCACGCTGATCGACGCCGCCATTGGCACCCTCGGCCCGCACCCCGATCTGCTCGACACCCGGGGCTTGGTTCTTCTGGCTTCAGGCAACGACAAGGAGGCGGTGGCCGATCTGGAACAGGCCATTCTCCAGCCGAGCGAGGTGAAGTTTCTCCATCTTGCCTACGCCCAGTTCAAGGTCGGCGACACGGCCGCGGCCCGCTCGTCGCTTGCTGCCAGTCGCAAGAAGGGCCTCAACGCCGACCGACTCTCCGCGTCGGATCGCAGCCGACTCGCCGAACTCGAAGCCGCGCTGGGCACGAGCCCGGAAGCCTGATACGCCAGCCGCTGAATCCCCTCCCCTCCGCTCAGGGTTTTCAGGTGGGTCATCTCGCGTCGCGCTAGCGACCGGGCGACTGCATCATGCGTGAGCGGGCGAGGGCGTCTTCGGCCTCGGCGATCCGGCCGGCCCGCATGCAGGCGACGCTCATCGCCGTGTAACTGAACGGGTCGTTCGGCTCCAGTTCGCAGACCCGCCGGGCGTGGCGGACGGCGTCGTCGTGTCGCTCCAGCCGGGTGCACCAGGCGGCAAGTGCCGAGTGGGCGAGGGCGTAGCCGGGATCCTCGGCCACCACGGCCTCCAGGGCGGCCACGGCGGCGGCCAAGTCACCAGCATCCTTCAACTGCTCGGCCGCGGCGTAGCGATCCTCGCGACTCATTGCCTCTGCCATGGAATACCCTCTCCAGATGTGCGGACCTGCGGGCGGAAAACTCGAATGAGTATATGCCGGCCACCCGCCCCGGCGACTGCCTCGTGTGGAACTGGGAAAGCCGGGCAAGGCGATCGGATGCCTGCCCAACTGGCATTGAATCCGGGGTGCCGCACAGCCGATAAACCCTCCCGGCCCGACCTCGAAACGCGACGGCGAAAGGCACGCAGTGAGTATCCATCCCCTTGCCGTTGTGAGTCCGCAGGCCCGTCTCGGCGCCGGCGTCAAAATCGAGGCGTTCGCGACCGTCGAGGCCGACGTCGAGTTGGGCGACTTTTGCACCGTGGCATCCGGGGCCGTCGTCAAGTCGGGCGTCACGGCCGGATGCCACAACGAGTTCGCCGAGCACGCGGTGATCGGCGGTGCGCCGCAGCACGCCGCGCGGCCGGAACAGGTCGGCCGGGTCGTGATCGGCGACCATAACGTGTTCCGCGAATACGTGACGATCCACCGGGCGCTCAAGCCCGGCACCGCGACCGTCGTCGGCAGCCACAATTACATCATGGCCGGCGCCCACTTCGCCCACGACGTCACCGTGGGCAACAACTGCATCTGCGCGAACAACGCGCTGCTCGGCGGCCACGTGACCGTCGAAGACCGGGCCTTCGTCTCCGGTGCGGTGGCCGTGCACCAGTTCTGCCGCATCGGGCGGCTCGCGATGGTGGGGGGCCACGCCCGGGTCGTCCAAGACGTGCCGCCCTACATGCTGATCGACGGCCAGACCGGCTGTGTGGTCGGCCTCAACGTGGTCGGCCTGCGGCGCAGCGGCCACTCCGCCGACGACATCGCCGACCTCAAGGCGGCCTATCGGGTGATCTACCGCCGGGGCCTGCCGTGGCGGGATGTCCTCGACGCCTTGCGTCAGGAATTCACGCAAGGACCGGCGCTGCACCTGCGCGACTTTCTCAGCAATGGCAGCCGTGGGTTCGCCCAGGAGCGGCGGGCACCGCCCGGCCCGACACTCAAGCTGCGCGTGCCAGACGAAGAGACGGCCGACATCCGCTCGAAGGCGGGCTGAGCGGGCGTGTGCGTCGTGGAGGCCCGCCGGGCGACTGCCACATCAGCCGCTCTCACCGTCTGACTCGGTGGACGACTCGTCCAGGCCGTAGCTCTTCAGCTTGCGGCGGAGCACCGATCGGTCGATGCCGAGCATCTTGGCGGCAAGCGACTTGTTTTGCATCGTGGCGGCGAGCGTCTTCTCGAGATGCACCCGCTCAACGTCGGCGAGCGTGGGCCAGCCATTGCCGGATGCATCCGGCTCGCCCGCAGCTGCCGGCGTCGGCGCAGCCGACGCGGACCGCATTTTTGGCTCGACGCGGAAGACGCCGGGCAGCGGCGTCGGCGACACGATGCCCTGTGTCGTGGCCGCCGCCATCGGGCCGCTGGCCGACGCTGCGCCGCCGAGGGGCCCGCCTGCTTTCATCAGGCCGGTCAGGGCATCGGGGTCGATCTCGTCGCCAGACGAGAACATCACCGCCCGCTCGAGGACGTTTTCCAGCTCCCGGACATTGCCCGGCCAGGCGTAGCTCTGGAGCACTTCGATCGCCGTCGGTGACAGCGTGCACAGGGGCATTCCATGCCGCGCGGACAGCTCCGCGAGGTACCGCTCCGCGAGAACCGGAATGTCTTCGGGCCGCTCGCGCAGCGGCAGTGTGCGGATCGTCACCACATTGAGCCGGTAGAACAGGTCCTCGCGGAACCGGCCGGCCTCGACTTCCTTGGTGAGATCCCGGTTGGTCGCGGCCAGCACCCGCACGTCGACCGGCATCTCCTCGTGACTCCCGACCGGAACGACGACCCGCTGCTGCAGCACCCGCAGCAATTTCGCCTGCAACTCGAGCTCCATCTCGCCGATCTCGTCGAGGAAGATCGTGCCCGAGTCGGCGGCGCGGAAGCAGCCCAGCGTCGCCGATGTGGCGCCCGTGAACGAGCCCTTCATGTGCCCGAACATGTGGCTCGCGAACAGCGTTCCAGTGGTCACGGCGCAGTCGACGGGGATGAACGGCCGTGCCGATCGCCGGCTGCACGCATGGATGGCCCGCGCGATCAGCTCCTTGCCTGTGCCGCTCGGCCCGAGGATCAGCACGTTCGACTGATGCACCGAGACCAGCTCGATCGACCGTCGCACCTGCTCAGCCCATGCCGACACGCCCGCGATCCGTTCGATCGCGGCGGCAGCGGACTTCGACTCGGCCATGGGCGGCATCGCTGGAAACACCCTCGTGAGATCGACCCGATCCATGGGGCCGAATTCGCCAAAAGCTGACCCCGACGCAGGCTACCCGAAACCGTGGATTCGGGCCAGCAACAGGCCGCGCCCCTCCAAACGAGGGAACGTCCGATTGCGACGATCGCATCCGTCAAAGCGGTCGGACCGATTTTTCGACTGGCGCAACGCTCGCATGGTCGGGAAAGTTGGGCAAAGATTGCAGTGTCATGAAGAACCGCTCCTCCGTGCCGGCCGCGCTCAGTCTGGGGCCGCCACGAACAGTCCGCCTGCCCCCTCCTCGGCCGCACCGACCTCGGCGTTGGATTCCGGTACTGGCCGCCTGCGCACTGACGGGGCTCGGCTGGCTCCTGCTCGACCGACTGCTCGTCGACCGCAGCCCCATCGTCGTGGGCATCCTCCACTCGCGCACCGGCCCGATGGCGGTGAGCGAAACCGCGATGATCGATGCGGAAGTGCTGGCACTCGAGGAGATCAACCGCTCGGGCGGGCTCCTCGGCCGGCCCGTCCGCTGGGTCATCGCCGACGGCGCCTCCGACTGGCCCACGTTCGCCCGCGAGGCCGAGCGGCTCATCCGCGAGGAGCGTGTCGCGGTGATCTTCGGCTGCTGGACGAGCGCCTGCCGCAAGGGCGTGCTGCCGGTGGTGGAGGCCGCCGACCACCTGCTCGTCTACCCGATGGCCTACGAGGGCATGGAGCAGTCTCCCAACATCCTCTACACGGGCGCTGCTCCGAACCAGCAGATCACGCCGGCGGTTCAATGGTGCCACGACTCGCTCGGCGCCCGCCGGTTCTTTCTCGTCGGCTCCGACTACATCTGGCCGCGGTGCGTGAACGCCATCATCAGCGATCACCTCAAGGGCATCGGGGCGGAGGTGGTGGGCGAGGAGTACATTCCCTTCGGAGGCACGAACGTCGACGATCTCGTCAAGCGGATCGTGACCGCGAAGCCCGACGTGATCTTGAGCAGCGTGCCGGGCGACTCCGGCCTGGCCTTCGCGCGGGGACTGCGGGCGGCCGGCATCCGGCCCGACCAGACACCGGTCGTCACGTTCGCGATCGGCGAAAACGAACTCGCCACGGCCACCGGCGTCGACATGGTGGGCGACTACGCCGCCTGGAACTACTTCCAGAGCATCGACCGGCCCGAGAATCGGGCGTTCGTCGCCGCCTTCCAGGCAGCCTACGGCGCCAACCGCACCACGTCCGACGTCATGGTCGCCGCCTATGACAGCGTCCGCCTCTGGGCGCAGGCCGTCCGCGAGGCGGGTTCGGCCGACGTGCGGCAGGTGCGGAGCGCCCTGCGGCATCAGAGCCTGGCAGCCCCCGAAGGGATCATCGCGATCGATCCGGAAACCCAGCACACGTGGCGGCCGGTGTTCATCGGCCGCATCCGCGCCGATGGCCAATTCGACGTCGTCTGGTCCAGCCGAACGGCCGTCAGGCCCGTGCCGTTTCCGCTCTCGCGGTCGCGGGCGGAATGGGAAGAGTTCGTAACCGGCCTGTATCAGGGCTGGGGGGGCCGCTGGACGGGCCCGACCGCCGCCACGCCCACTGCTCCGAGGAACGGACCATGACCTCGCCGGCAGCGGCAGACAGCATCGAGCAGCCTCTGCGGCGATCGATCGCCGGCCGGCTCGTGTTCTGGTTCCTCGTGATCGCGCTCATTCCCTGCGCAATCCTCACCGCCATCACGGCCCGGATCGCGTCCACGGCCCTCGAGGGCTCGGTCCGCACGAACCTCGTGCAGATCGCCGCCGGCAAAGCTGGGGAGATCGAGGCGTATGCGGCCGAGCGGGTTCGCGACGGCATGGCCCTCGCCCGCGGCCCCACCTTCGTCCGCGGGCTGCAGTCACTGACCGCCATTCCGGCCGCCGAGGCCGGTGGCGACCGGCAGCGGCTGGTCACCGCAGGAGCCGAGTTCGCGGACTACTTCACCTACGTCGCCAAGGCGTTCGGCTACGAGCAGCTGCTGCTCATCGATGAGTCAGGCCGCGTGGTCTTCTCGCTCGACGACTCGATCCCAGCGGGCACACCGCTGCTCACCGGCGGGCTCGCCTCGTCGGAGCTGGCGACCGGCTTCGACAGGGCCCGCACGCTGCTCCAGGCCGACCTTGGCGGCTTCCAGACTTACGGCCGAGCGGCCCGACCAATCGCCTTCATCACCTGCCCGATCTTCGCCGAGGGCCAGGTGAGCGGCGTGCTCGCGCTCGGCATCGGCCCGCAGCGGATCTGGCAGGTGCTCTCCGACCTCACGGGTCTCGGCACCACGGGAGAGATCGTCGCCGGCCAACTCGTTGGCAACACCGTGCTCGTCACCGTGCCGCTCCGCCATTCCCCGGAGGCCGCCTTCCGGATGCAGGTGCCCCTCGGCAGTCCGGCCGCCATCGGCACGCAGCGGGCGGCCAATGGCGAGCGCGGCTACGGCCTCTTCAACGACTACCGTGGCGAACAGGTGGCCGCCGCCTGGACCTACCTCCCGAGCCTCCGCTGGGGCATGGTCGTGAAACAGGACGCCGATGAGGCCTTCAGCCTCGTGCGGTTCCAACGGGCCGCAATCCTCGGCCTCTCGCTCGCCACGATCGCGGGCGTGACGCTGGCCGCCCTGCTCGTGGCCCGCACGATCTCCAACCCGATCCGCACGGCCGTCGACGTGGCGAAGCAGGTGGCCAGCGGCGATCTGCGGGCCGAGGTCGCCGCAACCAGCGACGACGAGACCGGCGCCCTGCTCTCGGCCATCCAGACGATGACGGGCGACCTGCGCGGCCTCATCGGCCGCATCCAACGGTCGAGCGTGGCGCTCATCTCCACCGCCACCGCGATCCAGGCCACGGCAAGCGAGCAGCAGCAGGTGATCACCGACTACGGCGCGTCCACGAGCCAGGCCGTGGCGGCGGTCAAGCAGATCTCGGTGACGAGCCAGGAACTGCTCCGCACCATGACCGAGGTCAACGACATGGCCTCGCACACCGGCACGATGGCCGCCGAGGGCCGCGGCAGCCTCACCGACATGGACGGCACGATGCGGCAGCTGGCCGCGAGCACGTCGTCGTTCGGCGCGAAGCTCGCCGTGATCAGCGAGCGGGCCGCGAACATCAACCTCGCCGTGACAACCATCACGAAGGTGGCCGACCAGACCAACCTGCTCTCGATCAACGCCGCCATCGAGGCCGAGAAGGCGGGCGAATATGGACTCGGCTTCCTCGTCGTGGCCCGCGAGATCCGCCGCCTCGCCGACCAGACGGCCGTGGCCTCGCTCGACATCGAGCGGATGGTGAAGGAGATGCAGAACAGCGTCTCCTCGGGCGTCATGGAAATGGACAAATTCGCCGAGCAGGTCCGGGCCGGCGTGCATGAGATCGGCGACGTGTCGAGCAAGCTCGGCGACATCATCGGCGCCGTCCAGGGCATCTCCGGCCGGTTCGGCCAGGTGACCGAGGGCATGCGGGCCCAGTCGCAGGGGGCCGAGCAGATCCGCGAGGCCATGATTCGCCTCGCGGAAGGCGCTTCGCGCACCGCCTCCTCGCTCGACGACTTCAACAAGGCGACCGTCCACCTGCGGGAGGCGGTGGGCGATCTGAAGGAAGAGGTGTCGAGGTTTACCGTATAGGCTGTCGGGGGTCACGAGGCGTCAACTCGCCCAAGCCGCCGGTCGGCTCCGCGTCCTGTAATTCACGAGTCTTTGGATGCTAAGGCCCCAGGGCCGCTTCGTCTGACGTCATGCAACTGCTCACTTTCACCGTCGCGGGTCAGGACTACGCGGTCGAGTCGCGGAGGGTGATCGAGGTGTTGCCGCTCGTTCCCGCGCGGCCACTGCCGCGGATGCCCGAGTACGTGCGCGGGATCTTCACCTACCGCGGCGGACTCGTGCCGCTCGTCGATCTCGGCCTGCGGCTTGCCGATCGGCCGCCGGCAGAGCGGCTGAGCACGCGGGTGATCGTGGTCGATCTCGGAGTGCCGGCCGCCGGCCCGCCGCGGCGGCTCGGGCTCGTTGCCGAAAACGTGATCTCGATCCGCTCTGCCGAGGATGCCGATGCGGTGCTGCCGGCGCTCGACCTGGAGGCGGCGCCGTTCCTGGGACGCATGCTCCGGCTCGGTGGCCGAACCGTCCAGCTGATCGAGGTCGATCGGCTCCTGCCCGCCGATCTGGCTGCGGGCCTGTTTCCCGCGGCCGCGGAGGCCGGGGCATGACGCGGACTCCGGCTCTCCATGATGCCGACGCCGCCATCGAGCAGACGCTCGCCCGCTGCATCGGACTCGACGTGTCGACGATCGGCCGACCCGCCGTGCAGCGGGCCGCCCGTGGCCGCATGACCGCCCTCGGTATCGACACGCCGGCCGCCTATGCGGCCCGACTCGAGGCCGACCAGCAGGAGCGCGACGCGCTCGTCGAGGAGGTGGTCGTCGCGGAAAGCTGGTTTTTCCGCGACCCGCAGGTGTTCGACTTCGTGGCCCGCTTCGCCCTCACGCTCGCCTCCCTGCCGGGCCGGCTGCCGGTGCGGATCCTGTCGGCCCCCTGTGCCGGAGGCGAGGAGCCCTATTCGATCGCGATGGCGCTCCTGGAGGCGGGGCTCGTGCCTGGCCAGTTCACGATCGATGCCGTCGATGTCAGCCGTGCCGCGCTCGCCCGCGCAGCCGCGGGCCGCTACTCGGCGAACGCGTTTCGCAACGCCGACCTCGGCTTTCGGGACCGCTGGTTTACTCCGCAGGCCGGGGGCAACCAGCTCGTCGACCGCGTGCGGAACCACGTGGCATTCGCCCATGCCAACCTGCTCGACCCCGTGTTCCGCGCAGGCCGAGAGCCATACGACATCGTGTTCTGTCGCAACCTCCTCATCTACCTCGGCGCCGAGCCGCGTGGTCAGGTCGAGCGGGTGCTCGACGAGCTGCTCCGACCCGACGGGCTGCTCGTCCTCGGCGCGGCGGAGCCGCCGATCCTCAAGGGGGACTGGATGCCCGCCGGCGCGGCCTCCGTGTTCGCGCTTCGCCGCGGCATCCGCACGGCCGCGCGACCTCCCGCGACGACGCCGGCGGCCCCGTCTCGCCGCGGCACATCGCCCGCCCGCCGTCGCACCGCGGCTCCGGCGGAGCCCCGCCCGCCCCGGCATGCGGAACCCTCTCAGGCTCTTCCGTCGCAGCCCGCCGTCGAGCCGCCGCCAGCGGAGCCCCTCGACGATGTACTCGCACAGGCTGGGCAGCTCGCGAATGCGGGCCGCTACCACGATGCGCTCGTGCTCTGCGACGAGGCCCGCGCCGCCCACGGCCCGTCGCCGCGGCTGTTCTTCTTGATGGGCATGCTGCACCAGGCTGCCGGTGACCTCGATCGAGCCGAAGGCTGCTTCCATAAGACGCTCTATCTCGACGCGGCACACGACGAGGCGCTCCTCGCCCTGGCGCTGCTGGCCACCCAGCGTGGTGACGCGCGGATGGCGGAGACCTACCGGCAGTCGGCGGCCCGCGTGCTCGCCCGAAAGGAGGCGCCATGAGCGACGCCTCCGCTCCACGATCCCGTGTCGTCATGCAACCGCAGCCCGAATGCTGGCGGACGATCGGCATCGCCGGCGACAAGACCTGCCCCGAGCTCGCCACCTTCATCCACTGCCGCAACTGCCCGGTGCTCGCCGAGGCCGCCCGCACTTTTTTCGACCGCGACGCTCCGGCCGGCTATCTCGACATCTGGCGGGAGATCCTCGAGGAGCCGGCCGCTGCGGTCGAGACGGACAGCACGAGCGTGCTCGTGTTCCGGCTCGGCACGGAATGGTTCGCCCTGCCCGCCGCCGTGCTCGTCGAAGTCACGACACCGCGGCCGCTCCACCGGATTCCCCACCGGGCCGGCGGTGGGCTGGCCGGCATCGTCAACATTCGTGGTCAGCTCCAGCTCTGCATGTCTCTGCACGCCCTCCTCGGCCTCGCCGGCGGGCCACAGACGGCTGCCGCAGCCGCCGCCGACTCCACGGCCAGGTTCATGGTCGTCGAGCGGACCTGTGACGCCGGCCTGGACCGATGGGTACTCGGTGTCGATGAAGTGGCTGGCGTGCACCGGGTGGCTCGGTCTGCCGTCCGGGCGGTGCCCTCGACCGTCAGCCAGGCGCACGCCCGCTGCTCGACGGCCCTCTTCGAGTGGCAGGATCGTACGATCAGCCTGCTCGACGACGCCCGCGTATTCACCGGCCTCAGTGGCATGGTGTCGGGATGAGGGGTGCATGATGGCCGACGACCTGAGCGGATTCTCGATGCTGGAACTCTTCCGCCTGGAGGCGGAGAGCCAGACGGCCGTCCTCTCGGCCGGCGTGCTCGCCATCGAGGAGCTCGAGCGCTCACCGAGCACCGTCGAGTCGCTGATGCGGGCCGCGCACTCGCTCAAGGGCGCGGCGCGGATTGTGGGACTCGATCCCGCCGTGCGGGTGGCCCACGCCCTCGAAGACGTGTTCGTCGCCGCGGGCAAGGGGCAGTTTCGTGTCCGCCCCGAGCATGCCGACCTCCTGCTCGCCGCCATCGACTTCCTCGGCGCGATCGCGCGGGCCGACGACGCGCTCACCCCCGACTCGCCGTGGCCTCCCCGGGCTGACGACCTCGTCGCGCAGCTCGGGGCGGTGCTCGCGGGATCACCGCCGGCGGCCCC
>JAPOJV010000148.1 GCA_029978085.1 bacterium | reverse complement strand
GGAGGGTTTCCTGCCGCCCGGCCGCGACAGGGGCCTTTCCTGGGTGGTGCACTCGCTGCCTTACATCGAGCAGAAGGCCCTGTTCGATGAGTTCGAATTCGGGGATCAAGACGCTTTTTACAGTTCGGCCAATGCCGTTCCTCGCAACAGACCACTGCCGTTGATGTGCTGTCCGACCCGCCGATCCCCCTCCCAGCCGTCCCAGGAGCCCAACGGTACGGGAGCGTCGGGCGATTACGCCGGCAATGCCGGCAGCGGAAATCCGCCCGCGCGGGACGGTGTGATTCTCGAGCATCGCGTCAATGGGGTAGGGGTCGACATCATCGGTCAAGTCCGTCTGGCGAGCATTCGTGACGGTCTCAGCAACACCCTGCTCATCGGCGAGAAGCACGTCCGGAAAGGGTTTGTCGCTCCTCCCTTGGATGCCTCGCCCTACAACGGCGCGGAGATCCTGTTTTCGGCCCGCTACGCCGGCCCGTCCTGGAAACTCGCCGTGGCCGATGAGCAGCAGGAAGTCTTCGGCAGTTGGCATCAGGCGGGCGTGGCATTCAGCATGTGCGACGGATCGGTCCGGCGGATCTCCGAGACCATCGCCCCGGGCGTGCTCGAGCTGCTCGCCATGCGGAACGACCGGCAGCCGATCTCCGCCGACTTCTGAGCCGGCGGGGCGTATCGCGGCCGAGGGCTCAGGCGGCGGTAGCGATCATGCCTGTCCTTTTTGGCTTTTTTTAGCCTGCCGTGGAACTACAAGTTCGTAGCTGGTGCCCCGCCCGCCGGCGGCACCGCGGACCAGGGCGCCGCGATCGACGAGATCCTGGATGTCGCGGAGTGCCGTGTCGGCCGAGCACTTCGCAAGCTTCGCGTATTCCGAGGTCGTGAGCCTGCCCGCGAAGCCATCGAGGAGCCGATTCACGACGAGCCGCTGTTGATCGTTCACCGGCGGTCCTGTGTTGAGCATCCGCCAGAGAGGCACCGCCTCGGGTGGCCGCCAGGTGCCGACGGCGATCGGCCGCGTGCCGCTGTAGCCGACCGGAAACAGTGCCGCATGCCAGCCGCACAGCCGTTCGGCTGTCATCGGTTGCGCAGCGTTTCTGGTGGCGTCGAGCATGACCTCCACGATGCCCTCGACATCGCGGCTCGCCCGACGGCTGCCCGCCCGGGGGATTCCGAGCCGACGGGCGATGGACGAGCGCACCGCCTCCGCGTCGAGCCGTTCGCCCTCGATCGCAGAACTCCGCACGACGTCACTGGTCAGCACCTCGACCGCGGCCTCAGCCTGCAAGTCGAAGCCGAGGTGTCGCATCCGCCCGAGGAGCAGTCCCTGCTTGTGCCGAGCCCGCCCGAGCGCGGGCAGAATGGCAGCCGCGTCCCAGGAGAACCCGGGCCAGTGCTTTGTTTCGTGGATATGTCCTTTTCCGATAGGATTGTGCCTGTCCTTTTTCGTCCCTTTTTCGTCCCGTCATTTCCGTTGATTCCCCCCCCAACCCCGCCATGCAGCCCTTGAATACCTCCTACGACGCCGTCGTCATCGGCAGCGGCCATAACGGCCTCGTCGCCGCCGCCTACCTCGCCATGGCCGGCCGGTCGGTGCTCGTGCTCGAAAAGGCGGCCGACTTCGGCGGGGCCACGACCTCCAAGCGGGTCTTCCCCGGCCACGACGCGCTGCTCTCGCGGTATGCCTACCTCGTGTCGCTGTTTCCGCAGACGATCACCGCCGAACTCGGGCTCGACTTCCAGACCCGCCGGCGGCGGATCGCCTCGTTCACGCCCTGGACCGACGCGGCGGGACGCGAGCGGGGGCTCGTGCTCTCCAACGAAGACGAGGGCCGCTCCCGCGACTCGATGCGGGAGATGACCGGCAGCGATGCGGCGTGGGATCGCTACCAGCAGCTGCTCGCGCTTCAGACGGCGTTCGCCAAGATCGCCTGGCCGTCGCTTCTCGAGCCGGTCGTGTCGCGGGAGTCGTTCCGGGCCCGGTTTCGCACGGCCGAGGAACAGGCCGCCTGGCGGGCCTTCGTGGAGCGGCCCCTCGGCGAGGTGCTCGAGGCATACGCCGACCACGACGCCCTGCGGGGCCTCTTGCTCACCGACGGCAAGATCGGCGTGTTCGCCGACGCCCACCACGCGAGCCTGCTGCAAAACCGCTGCTTCCTCTACCACGTGATCGGCAACGAGACGGGCGAGTGGCGGGTGCCCGTGGGCGGGATGCGGAGCGTGCCGGAGGCGCTTCTGCGCCGCTGCCGGGCCTTGGGCGTCACGCTCGCGGCGGAGTCGCCGGCCGTGCGAATCGAGACAGGCCCCGTGCGGCACCGCGTGCACTTCGAGTCGGCCGCGGGCGAGCGGTCGGTCGAAGCGACGCACGTGCTCGTCAACGCGGGGCCGCGTGCCTTCGCCCGGCTGCTCGGCGAGACCTGGCAGCCGGGGCCGGAGGACGAGGGCTCGGCCGTGAAGATCAACATGCTCCTGCGGCGGCTGCCGCGGCTGAAGGCGGCGGGCATCGATCCGAAAGACGCTTTCGCCGGTTCGTTCCACATCGACGAGGGCTATGCCCAGATGCAGGCCTCGTTCGAGGCGGCCCGCGCCGGCCGGCTGCCCGATCCCGCGCCGGGCGAGATCTACTGCCACACGCTCACCGACGACTCGATCCTGTCGCCCGAATTGCGGGCCCAGGGCTACCAGACGCTCACGCTCTTCGGGCTCGACATGCCGTGGCGGCTGTTTCCCGCGGAGCAGAACGACGCCCGGCGGGAGGATGTGGCCCGGCTCTATCTCGCGGGGCTCGACCGGCTCTGCGCCGAGCCCTTCGCCGACTGCCTGGCCCGCGACGAGGGCGGCCGGCCGTGCCTCGAGGTCAAGACGCCGCGGGATCTCCAGGATGAAATGGACCTCGACCAGGGGAACATCTTCCACAACGCGCTGTCGTGGTTTTTCACCGACGACGCGGCCGAGGTGGGCACCTGGGGCGTGGAGACGCACCACCCGCGAATCCTGCGGGCCGGCTCGTCCGCCTTCCGTGGCGGCGCCGTCAGCGGCGTACCGGGCCGCAACGCCGCCTTCGCCGCCCTCGGCCGGCGTTCTTGATTCGGACGGCCCCGGCACGGCCGTGCCGGGGCGGCTAGGTTATCCGCATGACCCTCGCAGCCGCCGCCATTCTGCTGTTCTTCGTGATGGATCCGATCGGGAACATCCCGCTGTTCCTGGCCGCGCTCAAGCCCGTCGAGCCGGCCCGCCGCATGGTCGTGGTGGCCCGCGAGCTGCTCATCGCCTACGCCCTGCTGGCAGGCTTTTTGTTTGCGGGAGGGCCGCTCCTCGGATCGCTCGGCATCTCGGAGCCGGCGTTGACGATCGCGGGCGGGATCGTGCTCTTCCTGATCTCGGTGCGAATGGTGTTTCCCGAGGTGCACGGGCCGCTCGCGGAAACCGTTGCAGGCGAGCCGTTCGTCGTGCCGCTCGCCGTGCCCTATGTGGCCGGGCCGTCGGCGCTGGCGACGGTGCTCCTCCTGACGAGCCGCGAGCCCGGCCGCCTTCGTGACTGGCTGATCGCCATCTCCGCGGCCTGGGCCGCCTCGGCCGTCATCCTGCTCGGCAGCGCCAGGCTCGCGCGGCTTCTCGGCGACAAGGGCATCACGGCGATCGAGCGGCTGATGGGGATGGTGCTCGTCGCCTCGGCCGTGCAGATGGTTCTCGACGGCGTGGCGAAGCTCAGCCACTGACGCCGGACGCGATGAATTCGCGAATGGCATCGGGGAACGGTGCCGTTCGTCCCGTCACTTCACGGGCGTGAGTGTGAAGTCCTTGATCGCCAGGCCGTACTGCGGCGGCTGGTCGCGCCAGAACTGCAGCACATTCTCGCCCTCTTTCAGCGTCAGCGAGACCGGCTCAGACTCCTGCCATTCCCCGACCGTAAACGGCATCTCCATCGTGATCCCCGGTTCGGCGCCGTTCGCCGAAACGTTCAGCCGCTGTCCGTCATTGACCGTCACCACCCGCGCCGTCAACCGGTACTCGCCCGACCGTGGGAGCGTCAACGTGTACTCAAGCCGCGACTGGATCCCGTGGCGTGGTCCGGTTGGGTCGATCTTCGGACTCGTCGAGTAGTAGCTGCGGGAATACCTGTCCGAGATCCGCTCGCACACGTTGCCGTAGATGTCGAACAACCCCCACGGACTCGGCTTCTTCTGTCCAACAGGATGCGACTTCGCGTCGGCGTTGTCTTTGATCCATGCGTAGTTCGCGAGCTCCGACGCATCGTCGCCGAAAAACCATTTCGTCGCGCGGCCCGCCCGCGCGGCGTATTCCCACTCGGCCTCGGTCGGCAGTCGCGTTTCCTGCCCCGTGCGTTCGGCCAGCTTCGCACAAAACTCCAATGCCTCCGACTCGCTGACGGTGTCGACCGGACAGTCCGGCGATCTGGTGGACGTGCTGGGGTTCGAGCCCATGACGGCCTCGTACTGTGCCTGAGTCACTTCGTACTTGCCGAGATAAAAACCGCGGGTGAGTGTCACCTCGTGCGGCGGCGTTTCGACGCACTGGAACCGACCGTCGGTCGTGCTCTCGCCCCCCATCACAAACGTGCCGGGCTTGATAGACACCAACTCCATGCTCACGCCGCCGCCCAGATCGAGCGTCAATTCGCGCGGCGTCGCGGTGCCGGCAGGCGTTGCGGCAACGCGAAGCCCCCAGTTGTCGTACCGGCCGTAGCCGCCGCTGAGCAGCCGCGACCCCGACGTGCTTTCGGCGGCGGGGCTCTTCCACGTGCCGCCCCGCAGCACCGTCTGGCCCTGCGGAAAAAATCGCGGCAGGAAAACCTGCATCCCACCGCCAAAACTCTGCATGGCAATGACGTCCTGCGTGTTGCCGGACGGCGTGCTGGAGGCGGCGGCGGGAATCGACACGACGCCGTCCTTGCCGTACGTGATCTTCCTGTCGTCAGCAGTGACCGGCGATGCCAGAACTTTCTCGGCGATCGTGGGCTCGTTCGCCTCGCCGAGATCCTCGCCCAGTGCCCCGAGCGTCGCGGTCTTGGCGTTGTCGATGATCGAGCGTTGCATGCGGAGAGCCACGGCATTCCAAAAAGCCGGTGTGCCGTCGCGTTCTCCGTAGGTTCGAGGTTCGCCGCCGACGTCGCCGATCCACTGAGCCCGCTTGACCTTCAGGAATTCGTCGGGATGGTGTCGCGCCTGCGTGGTGGCGAGGAAATCCAGGTCATTTCCGTAGCGCGTGCCGGTCCAGCCCGCGCCCCATCCGCCGCCCAGACAAACGACCCAGCCCTCCTTCGACGCGTGGGCCAGTGCGGCGTGACCACGGCTGGGCCGTGCCGTGGTCGGGACGCCGAAGGCCCGCAGGATGAATCGCCCGAAGAACGCCCGCCGGCCGCACACACCGCCGTTCATGAGAATGTTCTGGTAGCCCTGCAACTCGGGCCGGTCGAACTTGACGTCTCCTGACCCATACTTGACATCCGACGCGACGATGCCGACGTAGCGCCAGCCGGTATTCGGGTTGTAGATATGATCCGGCCGGTAGTTGCGAAGCATCGTGCGGCCCCAGGCGAGCGTCTCGTCCGGCTCGTCACCATTGACGACCATACGCAACTCCCAGGTGCTGAGGCGATCGAAGCCCGGATCCAGTTCACCGGCCAGGTAGGCATTCTCGTAGTGCCGGTACCGATTCACTGGATCGACGGTGGCCGGGGCGTCGGTCCGGGCGGCGGGATTCTGTTGGGCGATCGGAACGGCGTGTTCCAGAGCGACGGCGAGTGCCAACCGCTGGAAGATACCGGCCGCGGCTTTCGGGCTGGACTGTTGGATATCGGCATAGATCTTCATCGCCGGGCCATACGCTGCCGGGCCAAAGCCGCGACCTTCGCGTGGGGCGTTCGCTCCATCGGCGACGAGCATCTGCTTCATGAGCCCGGCGTCGGCCAGCAGTTTCTCGACGAGGTGCGCCTGCTCTTCTCCCTGCTGAGCGAAGCGGGCGAGCGCCTGCGGCGTGGCCTCGTGGAGGACGACGTATTTCACGAGGCGGTCGTCGAGCCCATCGTCAGCCAGGATGTTTTCGATCGCGTCGGGTGTTGCCTGCCCGTGTTGCGGGATGGTGGCGGCACATTCGGCCCGGAGCGTCTGCAGCTGTTCGGCGTACCTCGCCTCGAGCCTCCGACCGACTTCGGAAAGCGGCGCCGGCGTCACCGCTGGCTGAGCCCAGGCATCGACCGCGCCACACGTCAGGGCGACCAGTGCTCCACCGATGGCCAACGTCGCATGCAATCTCATGGCAGGGCTTCCTTTTCTGCGCTTTCTCTCGCCCTGCTATTTCTTCATCAGATCGACCATCGCCTGACCCATGGCCTGACCGACGTTCATGTAGGTTTTGGCGTTGCCCCCGTAGTGGGCGTTCGAGCTGCTGCCCATGCTCAGCGGGTGCGTGTAGACGGTGGCGACGTCGCCCTTGAACTCCGGGTGTTTCGCCGGATCGCTGAACGCGAACTTCGCTGCGATGATCTCCTTCTCGGTGCCCGCGGCGTTGTCCTTGTCGGTTTGGCCGAGCGTGGCAACCACCATCTTGGCGTGGGGGGCATTGAAATCCTTGCGGAGCGACTTCAGCAGGTTGACGAGGTTTCGCTCGTACTGCTGCGCGTGGCCGAGGTTGTAACGGTCTTTGTCTCCCTGCCACCAGAAGAAGCCGGCGACTTCGTATTCCTTCGCGCCGGGGTAATAGGTGTCGAGATTGTCGAGAACTTCTTTGGCCCGCGCGACGTCGCCGTCGTATTGCAGGCCAGCCTGCCAGCCGATCGGCTTCGGCTCGGTGCCTTTTTCCCAGCGGTCAGGCGACTGACCGTAGCCCGCGTAGACATAGGTCTTGCCGTCTTTGGGATCGGTGAATTCGTATGACGGCGATCCCGGCGGGAGCAGATCCCAGCCGAGCGACCGGTTGCCGATGGCGCTTTTGAGAATCAACACCGGTTCGTCGTGGAGGTGGCCCATCTGGTGGCCGATGCCGGTTTCGACGCCGACGTTGCCGCTGACCGTGAGCCACTCGTTTTTGCGGACTTGGGTTTTGCCCGGTCCGCCGCTGCCCATGACGGCGACGTTGCGGACGTCCTGCCGCTCGGTCCACTTTCCGGCGTCGTCGATGAGGTAGGGGTAGAGCCCTTCGCTCTTGACGGCGTGTTCGAGCGTGCCGTCGGCATCACCGGCGAGCTTGCCAAACTCCAGCATGTTGGACTGTCCCATCAGGATGTAGACCTTGACGGGCTTGGACATATCGGCGGGCTTGCCGTCGGGGTCGGGCAGTTCCGCGGCGAGCGTTGGCTCGGCAAGGGCCAGTCCGACAAAGGCCAGCACCGCGGCGATGCGTGCCAGAGAGCGAGCGGGGGACGAGATGGATCGAACCAGCATGGCATCTGCCTCGCGGGGGAGTGGGGCGACAGGGAGCCGAACGGGCCGGGCTCGGCCTCGTGGGCCGCCGGTCTATCGTTGTTCAGGAAATGAAAAGATTAGTGCGGCGGCAGTTTGCCCAGCCGGACATTCCCTTGTTAAAAACGGCCATGCCTGACATGAAACTTCACCTCGCGACCTGCCGGCCG
>JAPOJV010000208.1 GCA_029978085.1 bacterium | reverse complement strand
CCGGTGAGCACCCGCAGTCCGGCGCGGCGGCCGCGGGCCGCGAAGGCGTCGGCAGGCTCGTTGTCGGCCACTGTGGACGCGGTCCATGCGAGGCAGAGCAGGCCCGCTCCGAGGACCCTCACCCATGCCCGGCCGGCTTTCGACAGATTCGTCATTCGACCCAGTTCACCCAGATCGTCTGCAGGGGGCAAGGCGGGAGGGTCGAATGGGTGTGGACTCCACGTTTTCCACTGAAAAGTCCGATCGCACGAGGGGGCGGCTCGGTGCTACAAGCCGCCCGTTGCCAGGAGGGCGCAGGGCGTGCGGCAGGGACGCCGACAACGTGCCGTCAGACTCGCGGGGGCCGCATGCGCGGCCCTCGTCTGGCTCTGCGCGCTCTCGCCGGCTCTGGCTCAGAGCCCGCCCGCTGATGCCGCGAAGGTGAGCGCCTGGTCGACCGGAGGCGCCTCGGCGACGGCGAAGCCCTCCGATCCCGACGGCAAACCGGCGAATGCTCCCGCGTCGGCAGCGATGCCCTACTGGCAGGCGCCCGCGTTGCCCACGGCCGTGATCCAGGGAGGCGCGATTCCCGCCGGCTGGCAGCCGCAGGCCGTGCCGTATCAGGGCATCGGCCCCGACGGCCGCCCGATGACGATGTACTTCGCGCCGACCTACGTGTTCACCTATCAGAGCGGGCCGCCAGTGCTGGCCGTGCCCCAGGCGCGTGGCCCCGTGCCGGTGAGTCGCGCGGCACCGGGCGTGAACCGTCCCGGTGTCGCCGGCCAGCCCTACGTGCCGGCTTGGAACTATCAAACGAGCGGCGCCGCGCCGGTCGCGACATCGCTGCCTCCGGCCACGGTCGCGCGGTATGCGCCGCAGCCGTATCAGTTTCCAGCCAACTCGCGGGCGCTCACGGGCACACCGCTTGCGCCTCCGGGCCCGTTGCCCGGGCCGCCGGCGCCGCCGCAGGTTGCCGCGCCGCCTGAGCAGTGGGTGCCCTCGAACGTGCCGCCACCTCCAGGCGTCGCACCGCAGCAGCCATCCAATCAATGGACGGGCGTGGCAGCGCCGGCCGTCGCAGACGCCGCCGGTGCGGCGATGGGGGCGGCCGTCGCCTCGTCGCCCTCGGCTGCCGCGCCGCAGATGGCGCCGCTGCCGCCGCCCGTCGCGCCGATTCCAGCGGGGGCGGGTGCGCAGCCGATCGCCGCCCAGCCGGTCAGCAGTGGCGGCCCCGCGGCCCCCGCGCAGTCGGCCGCGCCGGCCGGCACGCCGGCCAATACGCACCAGTGGAAGGTGGTGGCGGTGTACGACGGCGATACCGTCACGTGCATCGACGAGAACAACCAGCAGCAGAAGATCCGGCTCGCCGAGATCGACGCGCCCGAGGCGCAGCAGGACTTCGGGCAGGCGTCGCGGCAGGCTCTGGCGAGCATGGTGTTCGGCAAGACGGTGACGGTGGTGGACGACGGCAAGGATCGCTACGGCCGCTGGATCGGCCACCTCTATGCCGACGGCGTTGACGTGAACCGCCAGATGGTCGCCTCGGGCATGGCCTGGCACTACTCGGCCTACTCCAACGACCAGTCGTTGGCTGCCCTGCAGTCCCAGGCCCAGGCCCAGAAGCTCGGCATCTGGTCGCAGCCCAATCCGATTCCACCCTCCGAATTCCGCAAGAACGGCGGCAAGAAGTCGGCCTGATGTGGCCGATTGAAGAAAATTTCGGGGACGAGTGAACCGTTGAGGCGGTTCCTTCGTTCTACTATCATTCAATATGTGAAATTCATTCAATCTGTTCCGTCCACGGCTCTCTCAGGGGGAGTCGCGGGCGTCGCTTCTGAAAGGACGCTCCCATGCACCACGGCAGCCACCGCGACGGTCTTTCCGCCTTCTTCGGCCTCTTCGGCCGTCGAGCCTCCCGCCGGCAGCCGCTCCGTGTTCCCCGGCTGCGGTCGGCAGAGTCACTCGAGCGGCGGCAGATGCTCGCGGCCGACATCGATCTCGACGGCGTGCTGCTGATCACCGGCAGCGAGAAGGCCGACAAGATCGTCATCACGGCCGGATCGCAAGCTGGAACCGTGGTCGTGCGTGGGATATCGAAACGCAGCGTGTCGTTCAGCGGCGTGAATGCGATCGTCGTGGACGCCCGCGGTGGCAACGACGACATCCGGATCGGATCGAATATCCGTGACACGGGTGGCACGCTGATCGGCGTCACCGTGAACGCCGGCACCGGCAACGACCGTGTCGAAGGAGGCGACGGCGATGACGACATCAACGCCGGCCTGGGCAATGACAAGATTTTCGGCCGCGGTGGTGACGACGATATTTCCGGCGGCGGGGGCAATGACGACTGCCGCGGCGACGCAGGCGATGACGTCGTCTTCGGCGACGCCGGCCGCGACGTGCTTCGTGGTGGTGACGACGGCGACTCGCTCAGTGGCGGAAGCGACCGCGACACGCTCTTCGGTGACCGTGGCGATGACTCGCTCGACGGCGACGAGGGGCGTGACAAGCTCTTCGGGGGTCTCGGCAACGATGACGACTATGACGACGACGACCGATTCGAAGACGAGGACGAAGAGGACGACGACGACGGCGATGGTGATGGCGACGATGCAGGCGACGACGATGATGACGACGACGAGTCGGATGACGACGATCACTCGCCCCCGTCCGGTGGATCGGTCGTGTTCGCCGGGAATACTGCCCAGGTGACGGGCACGTCCTCAGGTGAGAAGGACAAGCAGTTCTACGCCTTCACGGCTCCCACGACGGGCGTGCTCACGGTGGCATTGCAGCCGGGCGACGCCGGCCGATATGCCGAACTCGAACTCGAAGACGTGCTCACGAGCGCCGACCTGCTCGAGTTGGAACCGAGTGAAGGTGGGCCGACGAGCGGCACCGCCAACGTGGTCGCTGGTCGCCTCTATCGGATGCGGCTGAAGTCGCCCGATCTCGCGCCGGTGAGCTACACGGTCGATCTCTCGATCGCTGCCGGCGTGTGACGATCGGACAATTTTCGGTCGAACGACGCTGCCGACAAGAAAAGCGGGCGAAGGGACTCGAACCCTCGACATCCAGCTTGGGAAGCTAGCGCTCTACCAACTGAGCTACGCCCGCGTGGCGGCCGATCGCCACCGCACTTCTGCACTGTATAGCTCGGCACGCCCCCACGCAACCGAGCGGCGGCCTTCCGCTCAACCGAACCCCTGCGGGCTGCGTAGAATCGGTCCCCGTTGTGGCCGCGCCAGACGTGCGGCCCCGGAGCCTGTCAGGAAGGAGCGATCGGATGACAGACGTGAGTCAGGGCACGACACAGCGGCCGGCCAGGCGGGGATTTCTCCGCTCGCAGTTCGGCATGCTGCTCACCACATTGCTTGTGATAGGGATCGGTGTCGTGGCGGTCGTGCCGTGGCTCCTCTCGAGTCCTGAGCGGATGTCGCGGTATGCGGGGGCCCTGCTGCCCGAGTTGCAGGGCGACGTGACGTTCGGCAGCGTGCGACTCGGCTGGGTGGGGCCGATCAGGTTCGACGACGTGCGGATCGTGCCGCGAGATGGCTCGGCGGCGCCCGTGCGGATCAGGCGGATCGTGGGCACCCATGGGCTCGTGGCGATGCTGCTTTCCGGCGGCGACCTCGGCGAGATCCGCGTCGAAGGCCTCGAGACCGACGTCGTGTACGACGCCCAGCGGCAGTCGAACCTGGCGACGCTGTTTCCGCCCCCAGCCGAGCCGGCGGCTGGCAGCGTGG
>JAPOJV010000261.1 GCA_029978085.1 bacterium | reverse complement strand
ATGCCGGCCATGCCGGCCGCGGCGAGCGCGGCTGACATGAGCAGCGGCCACTGAATCCGGCCGACGAGGTCGGCCCGCCGCATCTGCATCACGACGGTCCAGGGGCCGCTCGGCACCTTGGCCGACGCATACAGACTCTCGTCGCCCGTCAGTGGATCGGTAGCCACGGTCACGCGATCACTTGCTGGCGTGGCGTGGAAGCCTTCCAGGACGTCCGCGTAGGGCGTGTCGGCGACGGGCTTCGTGCGGAGATCCTCCCGCTTGACGGTGCTCGCGATGACATTGCCCAGGCGACTGATCAGGAACACCTCCACATGCCAGCCGGCATCACGTTGCTGCCGCTGGATCGCCGCGAGGTCGTGGGCGACCTGATCGAGCGCCCGATCGACGCCGGCCACGCCCGCGAACCGGCCGTCGATCACGATCGGCACCATCTGCTCGACCATCAGCCGGCCGTCGTAGTCGTAAGGCTCGGTCACGAGCGCCTTGTCGGCGTTGCCCGGATCGAGGAACCGCTCCTTCGTGCCCACGTAATAGAGGCTGTCGAGCATCACGAGCCGCGTGAGACGGAGCGTGGCCGGATTCGCCGCATCGCGGCTCCAGTAGGGGATGAACCGTCCCCCTTCGCCGAGCGCCTCGGCCGGCACGTCGGAACTCGCCTTGCCGTCGAGGCCGTCGGCATTCGGCTCGAGCCCGAGCGACACGCCGGTGAATTGCGGATACGAGTCGAGCACGTCGCGGGCCAGGCGGATCGCGTCGGCCCGGCGGCCGAGAAGGCCGTTTTCCATGGCCATCGCCAGGCCGCGGGCCACCGTCACGGCCTCGCGGGTGTCGCGGTCGATTCCCGCGGCAATCGCCTTCACGCGGTCGCGCAGGATCTCTTCACCGAACGAGAGCAAGAGGCTCCGCATCCGCAGGAAGTTGGCCGCCAGCACGGCAGCCAGGATCACGGCCGCCGGCAGGATGCCGAGCAGCAACAGGCGAGACCGGATTCCAAGCGGCGGCAGCTTCATGATCAAAACCATAGGTTACCCTCGGTTCGTGCCGGCCCCGGCACCGCGGCGAAAAACCGCTCCAGACCGTATAACCGGACGTCTGCGGCCCCGTCCTACCCCCGCCGAGCCTCACCCGCCATGTGGCAGCTCCAGAACCACGACGCCTTGCTGTTCGACTGCGACGGCACGCTCGCCGACACGATGCCCGCCCACTACCTCGCCTGGCTCGAGGTCACGAACCCACACGGCATCGACTTCGACGAAGACCACTTCTATTCGCTCGGCGGCCGGCCCACCCGCGACATCGTGGCCACGCTCTTCTCGCAAGCGGGCGTGGCGATCGACGTCGATCACGCGGCGACGGTGAAGGAGCGATCGTTCCTCGACCAGCTCGCAGAGGTGCTGCCGATCGATCCGGTCGTGGACGTGGTGCGGCGGTCGCGGGGCCGGGTGCCGATGGCGGTGGTGACCGGTGGCTACCACGACGTGGTGGGCAAGATCCTCGCCCACATCGGTCTCACGGGCTCATTCGACACGATCGTGGCCAGTGAAGACACGT
>JAPOJV010000209.1 GCA_029978085.1 bacterium | reverse complement strand
GGCCAAGTCACGCCGTGACTTGCGTTCCGGTCACGGCGTGACCGGGCTACCGTGACCGGGCTACCGTGACCGGGCTACCGTGACCGGGCTACAGCCTACGAGTAATCGCCCGACGATCAGGAGTCGATCAGTTTCACCTGCGATGACGTGGTCGCCGTCGAGCCGACGGCGTTCACCGCCCGCACGGCCACGTCGTACGTGTTGCCCGGAACCCAGGCACCACCGGCCGAATCCACCGTCAGCGGGATGTCGGTGCCCGGGCCCTGCGAGGCCGTGTCGAACTTCCGCCAGGTCGGCGTGCCGGCGAGGGCGTCGGTCGAGTACTCGTAAAAGACCACCGGCAGGCCGCCGTCGCTCGACGGGGCGGAGAACGTCACCAGGATTCCCAGCGACGGATCCGCCGACTTCGCCGAGAACGTCTGCGGCGCCGTCGGAGCCGTGTAGCTGTTCGTCGGCGGCGGCGGCAGCGGCGTCGGCGTCTGCAGCGTCGGCACCACCTTCACGTAGCTGCCGGTCGAGAGCGTGCCCGTGGCCGGCGTGGCCTTCGCGGAGTCGTTCCAGAAGCTACCCGCCTTGCCTGGCGTCGTGGCCTCGAAGTAGCTGTTGCTGTTGAGATACAGGAGATTGCCCGTCACGTTGATCGCCACGTTCACCGGGGCGATCGCGTTGCCCGGGGTAAACGAGCCGATCCGGCCGCCGAAGGAGAGCCGGCTGACGTTGCCGTTGAACGTCAGATTGCTCGTCAGATCCTGCAGCACCCGCATGTTGCCCTTGAAGTTGCCGTTGAAGACGAGCGTGTCGCCCGGGGCGAACGAGCCCACGTTGAAACGGGCATTCGAGCCAGCGCCGTTGCCGAGGATCGTCACGTCCGGAGCCGGACCAAACGAGCCGATGCTGTCTGGGACGATCTCACCGCCGATGGCGTAGAACTCACCCACGTTCACCATGCCGTCGAGCCGGCCGCCGATCACGAAGTTCGCAGTGCCGGCGTTCTCCCAGTCGATCACCCGCGCGGCGGCGATCCGCGAAGCCTTCGACACGTTGCCGCCGACGAGGAACCGCAGGTCTTCCGCCGCCACGGTACCGTCGAAGGTTCCTGCCACCTCGATCGTGGCCTCATCCACGGCGGTGAACGAGCTGCTTTTCTGGACCGAGCCGACGACGTCGATCACCATCTCGCCAAGGGCGGAGGCAAACCGCGAATTCGCGATGTTCCCGCTGACCGTCGCGTTCAGGCCGGTCGCAAGCTTGAGCGCACCCACATCGCCGCCGACTGCACCTGGCAGGATGTTGTCACCGCCCACGATCGACGAGTTGATCACGCTGCGGGCCACGTTCAAGACCAGGGCACCGGCGGTTTCGAGGCGGGCACCGTTCAGATTGCCGCTCACGGTGGCTGCCATGCCGAGGCCGGTGGACGCCGCGCCGAGGAAGTTGCCGGCGATGGCCATTTCGGCGGCTCCGGCAGCCGAGATGACCGCGCCCTTCTGCACCGAGCCGACGACCTCCATCAGGAGCCCGGACCCCGAGTTGATGCGGGCGGTCGAGGTCAGGTTGCCGCCTACGAACAGCCCCAGATCTGCGGGCGGAAAAATGGAAGCGAATGGAAGAGCCGTGCTCGTGCTGTTGATCGTGCCGGCGAAGTTGCCGTTCACGTTCACGTCACTCCAGCCAGCGGCATTGAGCACCGCCCGCGAGCCCACGCCCTTGGCAAACAGCCATGCGCCGGTCGCCGGGCCTGCAAGGTTGACCACGCCGTTGAAGGCCTGATTCATGAGCACGTCGGCACCGAACTCACCGGCGCCGCCCTGGAGCTGGAACGTCGAGTTCTTGGCAGTCCTCGCGTTCTGGGAGCCGACGTAGAGAATGCTCTCCGGCGTCGCACTCTCCACGAACATGCGGCCGTCGACCGAGGCCTTGTTGGTCGTGCCGAGGAACACCGTGGCGGCCAGCTCCTTCCGGATGCCGATCGTCGAATAGGCCAGCAGGCCGTCGGTCAGCAGGATGCCGAGGTTGTCGATCGTGTCGCCGTTGTAGACATAGTCGCCACCCTGCACGACGTCGACGAACAGGCCGCCGCCTTCCTTGAGGCTGCGGTTCGAGAAGTTCTTGCCCACGAACGTGGTGAGCCGGAACTCGGGCTGCACCGCCTTGGCCAGCGTCAGGGCCCCGGCGGTGGTGCCGGCCGCGGTGGTGGCCCCGTTCGCCAGCGTGATCGTCGTCAGGTTCGTATTCGAGTCGTAGGCGACCGAGTCCACGGTTGCGAATGACGGCGCGGCAGCCGAGGGCAGAAGCGGCGTGGCGCACACGAACGCTCCGACCGGGAATGCCGTCGTCTGATCACCGACGAGCTCCAGCGTGCCACTGCCCGCCGTGGTCTGTGTGAAGCCGATCGGCGCCAGGCCGCCCGAGATCGGGCCGGCGGTGTAGTTCGCGAGCACCTCCGTCGGATTGAGGACCCGGTCGTAGAGCGCGAACTGGTTCATCGAGCCAATGAACCCGGGATCAAATTCGAACTGCGATCGGCCGAGGAAGTTGTTGATCGCCTCGAGGCCGGAGAGCGTCGTATCGCCGAGGGCGACGGTGCCGATCTGCACGCCGTCTATGTAGTAGGTCAGCGTGTCGGCCGCATCGTCGACCGTGACGGTCGCGAGATGCTGGGTGTCGTCGTTGTAGGCAACATTCCCATCCACTCGCTTCTCACCCTCAGAGCTGCCCTGCGTGATCGCAGCGCGGCTGCCGCTGGTGTCATTCACCGGCGTGAAGAACATGTAGTTCTGATCGCCCGAGCCAAGATCGAAGCCGCGGCCCCAGATCGGGCTGCTTGCCGACGCGGTAAACCAGAGCTCGGCGGTGAGCGCCCTGCTGCCCTGCGGCACGACATCCGTGGGCATCTGCATGTATTGCACGTTCGCCCCGGTAGCACCGGAGTTGTCGGCGAGGACGAGCTGGCCGTCCACGACCGTCGCTCCGTTGACGAGCGTACCGTCGGCACCGCCGATCAGGTCGGTCACGGTCGTGCCACTGACCGTGCCGTCATTGAACGTGTAGAGGTGGATCGCGGAGGTCTCGATCTCCCACGGTGAAGCGACGTTGGTGAGCGGGCCGCGGACGGTGTTGATGCCGCGGATCACGTTCGACGTGGTGATCACGCCGAGGTTCACGACGCCATCCGAGCCGTAGGGCACCGCGGTGGTCGTCACGATCGTCGCACCGAACGTCATCTGGAAGTCGGGGCTGGCGTTGAGAATCTCGATCGTCTGAATGTCGGTGCCGTCGGCCACGCCCTTGCCGCCGTTGAAGATCACCGTGCCGCTCGTGCCCTCGATGCTGACCGTCACGAGGTCGCCAAGGTTCCCCGGGCCCGTGGGGGCGTCGTAGAAGCTGCCGACGGTCGTGCCGCCGATCTCGAGCGGCGTGGTGATCGCCAGTGCCAGACGCTGCTCGAGCTGGTCGATCGTGAGCCGGAGGCGGCGGTCCTGGTCGCGGCGGGCCTGCTTCGAACTGGGCTTCCGACGCAGACCACGGGCGAGCGAACCGGCGCGATCGAACAGCGAGACCATGTGGGTGTCCTCGTGAGTGGGTAGCAGCGTGTGAACGGTTGGGGGGAAAGAACGTGTGCGAT
>JAPOJV010000052.1 GCA_029978085.1 bacterium | reverse complement strand
CCACACGGGAATATCCAGCCGTGATCAGGTCGTCGGCGGTGAAGCGGTAACCGCCGCCGCCCAAGCCTCCGCCAAGATAAACAGCCCAGCGATCGCCCAGGATGATGTCTCGCCAGGCATTGGCGGTGACCGACCAGCCATCGGTCACGTCCACCTCGTAGAAGAAGGGGTCGCTCACGCTGGGCGCCGTGCCGGCAAGCGCCGCCCGCTCCCGACCCTCCACTTCGAATCGCCAGCGGCCGCCATCCACCGGGAGACTTCTGCCGAGAGCGCCGCCCCCCGTGAAAGCACCGTCGGCAAGACTGCCTTCAATCTGAAAGATATTCGGGGCGCCGGCCGTATTCGTGCCACCACTCGTCACGGTCATGAACGAACCGCCGACGACGCCAGACACATACCACTGAGGCGCGGGAGCCCAAGGCGCCGAATCACCGCCCAGTGCTCCCGACGCGACGAACATGACCGACGCCATGGCGAAGGCTGCAGCACGCACGTCCCTGCTCCCTGCGGTGGGGCGAGAGCATCAAATCCCGCTTCCCGACGCAGGAAAGGAATCGACCCTTGGGAGGCAACGGCTCGTACCCTCCGCGGGTTCTCGGCGCACTTTGCCCGGTCAACGCAGTTTCGGACGCCACGCCTGGTCGAACTCGTTCGCGGCCAACCGTGCGGCCGGGAGTGGGGCAATGAGGAGAAGATGGTTGGCCGATACCGTATGGGTCTCGGCCACGACGCCATGACTGGCAGGGATGACTTCCGAGAGTTCGTCCATCATGCTGCGACTCACGATGAGACGGGTTTCTGGGTGCACGCCCAAATAGTGGGCGACATCGACCGGTGTGTAGAGTGTCGTCAACGGCCTGCCGGCATCGAAGATGATGCTGGGAGGCGTGCGTCGAAAACTGACCGCTTTTTCGAGCGAGTCACGGCCTCTTTCATCCGCAGCAAAAAGTGCCCGCGGCGTGGCTGCATGTCCAATCTGCGGCGCGACGACCGTCGCCAACAGCAGACAGAGCAGCCCGCCTGACGCCGCGACGGCAGCCAACGCCTGGCATGGTTTGCCAGCCATCGTGGCCCGCCACCCGACCGCCGCCCCGAGCATCGGCACGATGCCGACGGCTCCCATCCACTCCGATCCAGGCGCCCATCGACGGGCAGCCAGAGGCAGGGCAATCGCGATCGCGACTCCGCTGGCCATCACGACGGCAAAACCAATTTGCATGATGCCCGAGGCCGCCCATGCGGGACGGCGGCTCCACGTCAGCCAACCGATCTCGCCACGCTGCCAAGCATCGAGAAAACATCCGGTGGTCAGCGCGAGCGCCGGATAGGCGGGCCAGACGTAGCCGGGGAGTTTCGTACCGGCCAGCGACAGGATGCCGACCCACGCGCCGGCCCAACAGGCCATCAACTGCATCGGCACCCGCTGCGGGTGGTCGTTCGACCGCAGCGTCGCCACGATGTTCACGAGCATCGCCGCGAGCACGAGCGACCAGGGAAAGAGGCCGATGCCGATCACGATCGGGTAATAGGCCAGCGAGCCGGAGTGGCCTTCCATCGGTGCGGCAAAACGACCGACGTTGTGCACGAGGAAAAATCCGCGGAGCCATTCACCATCCGTGCGGATCGTAACCCACGCATACCAGGGGAGAGCGACGGCAAGCATGGCTGCGATCACAACGAGCGGCCGCAGGCCGGTGAGCGTCTCGCGGAGCGACGGTCGCTCGGCGGATCGCGCGCGAACGGCGGCGAACGCCGCGCATGCCACGGCCGGGATGACACATCCGATCGGCCCCTTCGCGAGCACGGCTGCTCCACTGGAAGCGCCGATCGCGACGGCTCCACCCAGCGAGAGTCGCACGTGGCCGTGCCCCAGGCCGACTCGGGTGATCTCTCTCGCGAAGCACACGAGTGCGAGCGTGGTGAAAAAAACGAGCGGCGCGTCGGGCGTGGAGGCTCGTCCACCCACGGCAGTCCAGACGCAGGTGGCCATGGTGATGCCACCGAGCAGGCCCACGGCGGGGCTGAAGAGGATGACTCCGAGTCGCCATGTGAGGAGGCAGGTGCCGATCGTGAGGAGTGCCGAGCCGATTCGGACGCCGGTCTCGTTGCGGCCGAAGATGGCCATTCCGGCGATGTGCAACCAATTGACCAGCGGCGGCTTTTCAACCCGCAGTCGCCCGTCGAACGTCGGCACGACCCAGTCATTCGAGTCGAGCATCGCCACCGAGCAGGCTGCATTTTTCGGCTCGTCGTCGTCCCACAGGGGTGTCGCTACGAGCCGTGTCAGGAGCACGATTGCGGCGACGCCGGCGACGATCCAGGCGTGGAAACGCGGGTGTGGCATCGGAGGCGTGATGGTCGGAAAAGGAGCGCGTGCGGCCGTGAGGGATCGGGGCGGGAGGGTAGGGGGCGCTCCGCTCGCGGTCAAGCCATCGAAACGACACCGAAACCCCTGCCTCGCGAAGACTTGCAACCGGTTGACCGCCTGCGTGGCACGGGTATGTTCAAGCGTTCCGGGCGGCCTGCAGCCCGGGTTTCCTCGAGGTGGGAGAGTGCCCCTTGGCAGACGACATCGATGCGGCGGGTGGTGGTGAAGGGGCTGCCGACGGCGGGCAGCCCGATGCCGGCGGCATGCGTGACAGCGCCGGCGGTCGGCTCATCGAACTCCCGATCGAGCAGGAGCTGAAGGACAGCTACCTCACCTACGCGATGAGCGTGATCGTGAGTCGCGCGCTGCCCGACGTTCGCGACGGACTCAAGCCTTCGCAGCGACGCATCCTCGTCGCGATGAACGACCTGAACCTGTCCCCCGGGGCGTCGCGGGTGAAGTGCGCCAAGATCTCCGGCGATACCAGCGGCAACTACCATCCCCACGGCGAGAGCGTGATTTATCCGACGCTCGTCCGCATGGCCCAGGAATGGAACATGCGGCACGTGCTCGTCGACAAGCAGGGTAACTTCGGCTCCATCGCCGGCCTGCCCGCGGCCGCCATGCGATACACCGAGGCCCGGCTCTCGCCGATCGCGGCGATGATGCTCGACGACCTCGAACTCGACACGGTCGATTACGTACCGAGCTACGACGAGCGCAACACCGAGCCGGTGGTGCTGCCGAGCCGGTTCCCCAATCTCGTCGTCAATGGTGCTGGTGGCATCGCCGTGGGAATGGCCACGAGCATCCCGCCGCACAACCTCGGCGAGGTCTGCCGGGCACTGATCGCGATGATCGACAACCCCGGCCTGTCGATGGCCGAGCTGCTCCAGATCGTCCCGGGCCCAGACTTCCCGACGGGCGGCATCGTGATGGGCCGCGAGGCGCTCGCCCGCGGCTACCTCACCGGCCGCAGCACGATCACGCTCCGGGCCAGGGCACACGTGGAGGAGTTCGGTAAGAACCGCCACCGGATCGTCGTCACCGAGATCCCGTACCAGCAGACCCGCGACGCGATCGAGGAGAAGATCGCCGAGCTCGTCAACGAAGACCGCATCAAGGGCATCTCCGCGATCCGCAACGAGAGCGATCTCAAGGAGCCGGTGCGGCTGATCCTGGAGCTGAAACGCGACGCCGATCCCGACGTGGTGCTCAACCAGCTCTACCAGTTCTCGCCGCTCCAGACGTCTTTCTCGCTCATCTTCCTCGCGCTCGTCGACGGCAAGCCGCGGATCCTGTCGTTCAAGAACATGCTGGAGGAGTTCCTCCGGCACCGCACGACGGTGCTCCGCCGGCGCACGCAGCACCTGCTGCAGAAGGCCCGCAGCCGCAAGCACACGCTCGAAGGACTGCTCGTCGCGCTGGCCAACATCGACGAGGTAATCAAGATCATCCGCAGCTCGCGGTCGCAGGCCGAGGCGAAGGAGCGGCTCTGCCAGCTCCAGGCGCCGGCGGCGCTCCTGGAGCGGGCGCTCGGGGCCGAGGGCTTCGCCGTGCTGCAAGACGAGCGGGGCGTCAGCGACTCCTACGGGCTCTCGCCCGTGCAGGCCGACGCCATCCTGCGGCTCACGCTCGGCCAGCTCGTGAATCTCGAACAGGAAAAGCTCGGCGGCGAGCACCGCGAACTGCTGGCGAAGATCGGCGAGTTCCGTCGGATTCTCTCCAGCGATGCCAACATCAAGGCGCTGATCCGCGAGGACCTCTCCGAGCTCGAGGCGAAGCATGCCGACGAGCGGCGGACCGAGATCAGCGGCGAGGCGGGCGACATCCGCGACATGGCCGAGCTGATCACCGAGGCCACGATGGTGGTCACGATCAGCCGGGCCGGCTACGTGAAGCGGACCGCCGCCGACGTTTATCGGGCCCAACGCCGCGGCGGCAAGGGCATCAAGGGCACGAGCACCGACGAGGAGGATCCGATCGAGCACCTGTTCGTGGCCAGTACCCACGACTGGCTGCTCGTCTTCACTACGCTCGGGAAGGTGTTCTCGATGCGGGTGTTCGAGCTGCCCGAATTGGCCCGCGACGCCAAGGGGCGGGCGCTCGTCAACCTGCTGGAGTTCGAGCCGGGCGAGAAGGTGGCCGACTGCCGGGCCGTGGGCGGATTCGAGGATCCCAACCAGTTCCTCATGCTCGCCACCCGCAGCGGGATGGTGAAGAAGACGGCGCTGGAGCAGTACCGCCGTCGCCGGACGAAGGGCCTGATCGCGGTGAAGCTCCGCGAAGGCGATGAGCTTGTCGATGCCGTGATCACGAAGCCGGGCGACGAGCTCGTGCTGGCCACGGCGAAGGGCATGGCGATCCGGTTCCCCGAGAGCGACGCCCGACCGATGGGCCGCGACACGAGCGGTGTGCGGGGCATCAAGCTCGGCAGCGGTGACCGGCTCGTGGGCATGGTGGTGGCCGAGCCTGAGGCCACGCTCCTCACCGTATGCGAACATGGCTACGGCAAGCGGACGCCGTTTGGCGCGGGCACGCCCGTGTCGGGGCCGGCGCCGGACGAGGAGGGGGCAGAGCAGCCCACCGCCGAGGAGCCGGCCGAGAGCGAGACGGGCGACGAGGGCGATGGGGATGCCGGCTCGAGCGGCGCCCGGTATCGCACCCAGCGGCGCGGCGGCAAGGGCATCCGCGACATCAAGGCCACGACCCGCAACGGTGCGGTCGTGTCGATCGTGACGGTCCGCGATGACGACCAGGTACTGATGATGACCGCCCGCGGCAAGATCCAACGGGTCAATGTTCGCGAGATCCGGCCGATGGGCCGCAACACGCAGGGCGTGCGGATCATGCGGATGGACGAGGGCGACTCGCTCGCCGCCGTCGTGCCTGTGCCGCCCAGCGAGCAGGAGGAGGCCGACGCCCCGGCCGAAGGAGACCAGCAGGCATGAGAGTCGGCGTCGTTGGCACCGGATACGTGGGGCTGGTGACGGGTACCTGCTTCGCGGATAGCGGCAACACCGTCACCTGTCTCGACATCAACGCCGACAAGATCGCCCGGCTCAATCGGGGCGAGATTCCGATCTACGAACCGGGGCTCGAGGAACTCGTCGAGCGGAATGTCCGCGCGGGCCGGCTGAAGTTCACCACCGACACCGCTGCCGCCATCTCCGGGGCCGAGGTGGTGTTTCTGGCGGTCGGCACGCCGCCTGCCGCCGACGGCTCGGCCGATCTCTCCGCCCTCTGGAGGGTGGTCGAGTCGATCGCTCCGCACCTGCACCCCCAGGCCGTGATCGTCACCAAGAGCACCGTGCCGGTGGGCACCTGTGCCGGGATCGAGCAGCGGCTCAAGGCGGCGCTCGGTCGCGACTGCCGCGTGGCCAGCAACCCTGAGTTTCTCAAGGAAGGGGCTGCGATCGAAGACTTCCAGAAGCCCGACCGCGTGGTCGTGGGCGTGCGGTCGGCCGACGTGGGCGAGGTCCTTCGCACCCTCTACTCGCCATTCCTGCGCACGGAAAACCCGTTCCTCGTCATGTCGCCCGAGAGTTCGGAGATGACGAAGTACGTGGCCAACGCCCTGCTCGCCACGAAGATCAGCTTCATCAACGAGGTGGCCAACCTCTGCGAGCGGATGGAGGCCGACATCGACGACGTGCGGCGGGGCATCGGTCACGACAGCCGCATCGGCTTCGCCTTCCTCTTTCCGGGCGCGGGCTACGGCGGCAGTTGTTTTCCGAAGGACGTGCAGGCCCTCGCGGCGATGGCCCGCGACAAGGGTGTGAGCCCGCGGATTCTTACCGCTGTGCATGAGACGAACCTCGCCCAGAAGCAGGTGCTGGGTGAGAAGATCGCCACGCACTTTGGCGGCCGCCTCACCGGCACGCGGGTGGCCATCTGGGGCCTGGCGTTCAAGCCGCGGACCGACGACGTCCGCGATGCCCCCGCGATCGATCTGATCGAGCGGCTGCTCGCCGGCGGTGCGGTCGTGTCGGTCTACGACCCCGAGGCCATGGCAAATGTCCGTGGCGTGTACGGCGATCGGATCACGTATGCCGCGGATCCCTACGAGGCGATCGATCGAGCCGACTGTCTGGCGATCGTCACCGAATGGGGGGATTTCCGGCGGCCTGATTTCGACGAAATGGCCCGGCGGATGGCGTCGCGAACGATCTTCGACGGCCGCAACCTCTATGCTCCCGCGGAGATGAAGTCCCGCGGATTTGCCTATCACGCGATTGGCAAAACGCCCGTCTGAACGAGGGCAGCACGGCGGAGTGGCGTCTCCCGGGCAATGGCGTGATGGATGTCCATCATGCGTTGGCGGGCCACGAGGCCTGCGGTGGTTTGACATGCCTGTCGCGCGAGGGTTCAATTTCGCGCTCGCGAGGGGAAATTGACCGCCTCCGTCCACCGTTCAACAGCATCGCCATTCAGACCTTCCGTGGAGTTTTACCGACCGTGAAGTCGCTCATCTCAGCCGTCGCCGCCTGTGCGGCCCTCGTCGTGGCTCTCTGCCCGACGCTCGCTCTCGCCAACGACGGAGGTGAGGCCTCCGCGGTGTGGCTGTTTGGCCCCTACGGCTTCTGGTGGGCGCTCGGCGTGGCCAGCGCGGTGCTCGCGCTCTGGCAGGCCTGGCAGTTCTTCCATTGGATGGAGGGCCAGCCGGCCGGCACGCAGAAGATGATCGACATCGCCGGCTACGTGCGGACTGGCGCCGATGCCTACCTCAAGCAGCAGTACAAGGTCGTGGCGATGTTTTTCGTCGCCATCTTCCTGCTTCTGGCGATCATGGCCTTTGCCCTCAAGGTGCAGAGCGCCTGGGTGCCGTTCGCGTTCATCTCCGGCGGCCTGTTCTCCGGCCTGGCCGGCTGGTTCGGCATGAAGACGGCCACGCTGGCCAGCAACCGCACCGCGGCCGGGGCCGAGCGGTCGCTGAACGACGGGCTCCAGATCGCGTTCCGCTCGGGCGCCGTGATGGGCCTGACCGTCGTGGGCCTCGGCCTGCTCGACATCATGCTCTGGTTCTTCATCCTCTACTGGGCCGTGCCCGCCCTCGGCTTCACGCCGCTGTCGCTCGAGGAAATCACCGTCACGATGCTTTGCTTCGGCATGGGCGCCAGTTCCCAGGCGCTCTTCGCCCGCGTCGGCGGCGGCATCTTCACCAAGGCGGCCGACGTCGGGGCCGACCTCGTGGGCAAGGTGGAACACAGCATTCCCGAGGACGACGCCCGCAACCCCGCCACGATCGCCGACAACGTGGGCGACAACGTGGGCGACGTGGCCGGCATGGGCGCCGACCTCTATGAGAGCTACTGCGGCTCGATCCTCGCCACGGCCGCCCTCGGCGTGGCGGCGTTCGTCGGCGACTACCGGATGCAGATGGCGGCCCTGTTCCTGCCGATGGCCATCGCGGCTGTGGGCACGCTGCTCTCCGTCTGGGGCATCTATCAGGTGCGGACGCAGGAGGACTCTTCACAGAAGGCCCTCTTGGGCGCCCTCGCCAAGGGCATCAACTTCTCGACGATCGCCATCGTCATTGCCACGTTTGTAATCACGTTCCTCCTGATGCGGGGCCCCGAGGGCACCTACTGGGGCGTCGCGATCTCCGTGATCATCGGCCTCGTGGCCGGCTGGCTCATCGGCAAGTGGACCGAATACTCGACGAGCAACGAGTATCAGCCGACCAAGGAGCTCGCCGACCAGGCGCTCACCGGCCCCGCCACGATCATCATCGGCGGCGTGGCCGAGGGCATGCTCTCCACCTGGGCGCCCGTGCTGATCACCGGCGCGGCCACGCTCCTCTCCTTCGGCTTCGCCAACGGCTTCGATTTCTCGAATCCCAACGCCTTCGCCCTCGGCCTCTACGGCGTGGGCATCGCCGCCGTGGGCATGCTCTCCACGCTCGGCATCACGCTCGCCACCGACGCCTACGGCCCGATCGCCGACAACGCCGGCGGTAACGCCCAGATGTCGGGCCTGCCGGAGGTCGTCCGCGAGCGGACCGATGCGCTCGACGCGCTCGGCAACACGACCGCCGCCACCGGCAAGGGTTTCGCGATCGGCTCGGCCGCGCTCACGGCGCTGGCCCTGCTCGCCGCCTACGTCGAAGAGGTGCGGATCGGTTTCGAGCGCTGGGGCCAGGCTGTGGCCGAGAACGTGGAGGGCACGCCGGACCAATACCTGACGATCGCCGGCAAGCGGGAGCAGCTCACTGAAGGCACGTGGGTGAAGCTCTCCAAGGGCATCGCCGTGAAGCTCGGGCCCGAGCCGGCCAAGAACTCCACCTGGATGGTGCTCGACGAGTCGGCCGTGCCCGACTTCGCCCAGCTGCCGGCCAAGACCGTCGTCGCGAACATGCCGGCCGCCGACGCCTTCGCGGAGCTCGAGAAGGCCAATCGCATCGTGGCCGTGAAGAAGGCCCGCATGGCCGATTACATGCGGTTTTACGACGTCACGCTCATGAACCCGAAGGTGCTCGTCGGCCTGTTCATCGGCGCCATGAGCACGTTCGTGTTCTGCGCCCTCACGATGAAGGCCGTGGGTCGGGCCGCGAAGGGCATGGTGGAGGAGGTCCGCCGCCAGTTCCGTGAGAAGCCGGGCATCATGCAGGGCACCGACACGCCCGACTACGCCGCCCCCGTCGCGATCAGCACGAAGGCCGCGCAGAAGGAGATGGTGCTCCCCTCGATGCTGGCCCTCGTGGTGCCGATCGCGGTGGGGCTCTTGCTCGGCGTTGGCGGCGTGATGGGGCTGCTCGTCGGCGGCCTCACCACCGGCTTCTGCTTGGCCGTGTTCATGGCCAACGCCGGCGGCGCCTGGGACAACGCCAAGAAGCACATCGAGAGTGGTGTGCATGGCGGCAAGGGCACCGAGGCCCACAAGGCCGCGGTCGTGGGCGACACGGTGGGCGATCCGTTCAAGGACACCAGCGGCCCGAGCCTCAACATCCTCGTGAAGCTCATGAGCATGGTGAGCGTGGTCGTCGCCGGCCTCGTCGTCCGCTACTCGCTCGAGGCGCTGGGGATTTTCTAGGCAGATTTGAACTCACGTCAGTTGACGCAAACCGCTGGTCGGGGGCACGTGCTCGCCGCCGGCGGGTTTTGACGTCGCATGCTCAACTGATGTGGTACGCCAACTCTGGCAGTCAAAATTCACCGGCGGCTGCGCGCGGCCCCCGACCAGCTCCCCGTTTTCGTAGGCCCGTCACTCCGTGACGGGCCTACACCTCGCAATACGGCCGTGAGGGGCTGCCCGTGCCCCAGGAGCCGGCGTATGCCGCCGAGCGCAGGCAGGATGCCGAAGCGAAGGCGGCATCCGAGCGAGCGAAGGACAGGATGTCCGGAGCGAGCGTCCGGCGACGGGGCATGGGCAGCCCCGAACCCACGCCAGTTGACGCAAGCCGTCTCCCGTGTTGTCAGCAGCAACGGGCTGACGCGGGTTTCTGTCGCCATCCTGTAGTCTGGTGACATGCAGCCAGGATTTTCGTTTACGGTCGAGGCGACGGATGGAGCGGCGCGGGCAGGGGTGCTCACGACGCCGCATGGGAGCGTGCCGACGCCGTTGTTCATGCCCGTGGGCACGGCGGCGACCGTGAAGGGGGTCGATATCGGGCGGGTGGCCGAGACCGGCGCGGGGATGCTGCTCTCGAATGCGTATCACCTCCATCTGCGGCCCGGCGAGGCGATCGTGGAGCAGGGGGGCGGGCTGGCGCGGTTCATGGGCTGGCACGGGCCCACGCTCACCGATTCCGGCGGCTATCAGGTGTTCAGCCTCGCCGCGCAGGTGAAGGTGACGGAGGAGGGGGCGTTCTTTCGCTCGCACATCGACGGCGCGCCGGTCGCCTTCACGCCTGAGAACTCGATGCGGATCCAGGAGCGGATCGGCGCCGACATCGCGATGCAGATGGATCACGTCGTGGCCCTGCCGGCGGAGCGCGGCCCGGTGGCGGACGCGATGCGGCGGTCGCTGCGTTGGGCCGAGCGTTGTCGCGCGGCGCATCGTCGCTCCGACCAGGCGCTGTTTGGCATCGTGCAGGGGGGGCTCGATCCCGAGTTGCGGCTCGAGAGCGCGGCAGGACTCCGGCAGCTCGACTTCCCGGGATATGCCGTGGGCGGGCTCTCCGTCGGCGAGGGACCGGAGGCGATGCAGGCGACGCTCGCGGTGACGGTGCCCGCGCTGCCGGCCGATCGCCCCCGCTATCTCATGGGCGTGGGGCAGCCGCAGGACATCGTGTCTGCGGTGGCTGCCGGGATCGACATGTTTGACTGCGTGCTGCCCACCCGCTGCGGCCGCAACTCACTCGTCTACACGTTCGCCGGGCAGGTGCGGCTGCGGAATGCGGTGCATTCCACCGACCAGCGGCCGCTCGAAGAGGACTGCCCCTGTCTCGCCTGTCGTCACAGCCGCAGCTACCTGCGGCATCTCTTTCTGGCCGGGGAAATGCTCGGGCCGGTGCTCGCGTCGATCCACAACCTGACGTTCTATCAGCGGCTGGTCGGCAGGCTGCGCGAGGCGATCCGGGCGGGACAGTTCGAGTCCGAGCGGCAGGCGTTGCTTGCCATGCTGGACAACGCCGGGTGAGCCGGCAGCCGCGGGCGGATGGCCGGTCTTGTCCGTGGAACGCCCGGGCCACTACATTTGCGATCTTCCGGCCGATCGGCGGGCCTCCGTGGTCCGTCGTCCGGGCCCGTTGAGCCTCGATCAGGGGCCATCCCAGCAGCAGTCAGCGTCATTATGCCGTACCCGCTTCCGTCGTTCGATCCCGCGCCGGCGGTGAGTGCGGCGGTTTCCGGCCTGGCGTTGCTCGCCCAGGCGGACCCGGCCGGGCCGCAGCAGCCGCCCGAGTTCGTCCGCACGCTCGTCAACACGCTGCCGATCGCGCTGGTGCTGCTTGCAGCCTACATGCTCCTCTTCCGCCCGGAGAAGGAGAAGCAGCGGCGGCAGCAGGAACTGCTCGCCGGCCTCAAGAAGAATGACCGCGTCGTCACGACATCGGGCATCTATGGATCCGTCGCCTCCGTCGACCGTGACGGCGACCGCGTGACGCTCAAGATCGACGATGCGGCCAATGTGAAACTCACCGTCACGCTCGGCAGCATCGCTCGTGTGCTGGGCGACGCCGAATCCTCCCGGACAACGAGAGACGACTCATGAATCCTGTCTGCCTTGCCATCGGACTCCTCGCCCAGGCCACGACGGCGGCCCCTGCAGCCGTGCCGACCGTGGAGACGCCCTGGTGGCGTGAGGGCTGGGCGGTGTGGATGCTCGCGCTGGCCACCGTGGCAGTGCCGACGTTCCTCGCCTGGGTGATCGCCAAGCGGTTCCGGGCCTCCGACATGTGGGGCCGGATCGCGGCCGTGCTCACGGCGGCGGCTGCCGGCGGCTTGATCACGTGGATGGGCTGGCCGCCTCGGCTCGGCATCGACCTCAAGGGGGGCGTGATCCTCGTCTACGAAGTCGACACGTCGAAGCAGTCGGCCGCGCGGATCGACGACGCCATCGGACGGATCGAACAGGTGCTGGCGGCGTCCGAGCCCCGGCTCGGGAGCGTGACCCGCGGCGCCGGCGGCCGGCTCACGGTGCGGGTCGATGCCGGCGATGCCGCGGCGCGTGCCGCAGGGCTCGGCAGGCTCGAGGCGCTGGGCGGCGAGGGGAGCGACCTGCGGCTGGTGCGGCGCGGTGGCACGTCCGAGGCACCGGTGCTCGATTTCGACGCCGTCGCCGCGGCCGAGGCGGTCGATATGGACAAGCTCGTGGCCGCCGTGAGTCGGCGCGTGAATCCGGGCGGCCAGAAGGAAGTCACGGTTCGTCGCTACGGGCTCGATCAGCTCGAAGTAATCGTGCCCGAGGTCGATCAGGCCGAGGTCGATCTCATCAAGCGGATCGTGTCGAGCGCGGGCGTGCTCGAGTTTCGGATTCTCGCCAACCCTGAGGATCCCCGGCATCGTCAGGCGATCGAGGTGGCCGGCCGCGCGGCGGGCACCACCGTGAACCTCGAGGGCAAGCCGGCTGCGCGTTGGGTGGAGCTCGACACGCAGAAGATGAACCCGGCCGAGAACCGTGGACTCGTCACGCGGGCCATGCCCGACGGGCGGGTCGAGGTGCTCGTGGTGCTCGACCGGTTCGACGTCACCGGCGGCGACCTCGGCCGTGTGAGCCCCAGCTTCGACGAGGGCCTGCAGCCCTGCGTGAACTTCATGTTCAACTCTCGGGGCGCGGCCCGGTTCGGCCTGCTCACGGGCCAGAACCTGCCCGATCCCGCCAACCGGCTCGAGAGCCGGCTCGGCATCGTGCTCGACGACGTGCTGCAATCGGCCCCCGTGATCCGGAGTGCGATCTCGTCGAACGGCCAGATCACCGGCAACTTCAAGCAGTCCGACATCAACTTCCTGGTCGAGGTGCTCAATGCCGGCAGCCTGCCGGCCGCCCTCCAGAGTGAGCCGATCAGCGAGCAGAAGATCAGCCCGCAGCTGGGGGCCGACACGATCCGCTCGGGTGCCCAGGCCATGCTCCTGGCCACGATCGTGGTGCTCTGCTTCATGCTCGCCTACTACCGCTTCTCCGGGTTCGTGGCCGATCTGGCGGTGATGCTCAATATCGTGCTCGTGCTGGCGCTCATGATCTCGATCAAGGCGGCCTTCACGCTCGCGGGCCTGGCCGGCCTCGTGCTCTCCGTGGGCATGGCGGTAGATGCCAACGTGCTCATCTACGAGCGGATGCGGGAGGAACTCGACCGCGGGTCGGCGGTGCGGATGGCGATCCGCAACGGGTTCCAGCGGGCCTTCTCCACGATCGTCGACTCGAATCTCACGACGCTGATCACCGGTATCGTGCTGTTCGCGATCGGCACCGATCAGCTCAAGGGCTTCGCCGTCACGCTCGTGCTCGGCCTCACGCTGAACCTCTTTACGGCGGTCTTTTGCTCGCGGGTGGTGTTCGACCTCGCCGAGCGGAACGGCTGGATCAAGACGCTCTCGATGGCCCGGCTCTTTGGACAGCCGAACTTCCGGTTCGTCCGCTGGATGCGGACGGCGATCGCCTTTTCGACGCTGTTTATCCTCGCCGGCCTCGCTGCGGCCTGGCTCCGCGGCCAGGGCCTCTTCGACATCGACTTCACCGGGGGCACGAGCGTGCAGGTGGCCTTCCAGCCCGACAAGGGGCTCGACATCGCCGAGGTGCGGAAGGCCGTGTCGGTGCTGCCCGACGTGGCCGTGAGTGCCGTGACCGCCGGCGAAGGGACCGCCGACCTGCGGTACAAGATCGACACCTCGCTCCGCGACGACGACGCCGTGGAGCGGACGCTGCGCGAGGTGTTCCCCGGTCGGCTCGCCACCTATGCGATGGGCTTTGGCGAGATCAGTTCGTCGGCCACGCCGCAGCCCGAGGCGAAGGAGGGGGAGGAAAAAAAGGACGAGATGGCTCTCACGACCGGCGTGGCCCTCGACTTCCCGGAGAAGATCAACCGTCCCACGCTCGAGGCCGAGATCGAGGCGGCACTCGCCGCCGAAGGGCACGCCGGCACACCCTTCGAGCTCGAGGCCGAGGGAATGACCAGTCGGACGAAGGCCTACCGCACGTGGGCCCTGGCCACCTCGCTCGAGCCCCCGGCCACGCGGAAGGTGCTGGAACGGGTGGCTGCGAAGCTGGCTGACACGCCCGTCTATCTGTCGGCGAACACGATCGGTGGCAAGGTGGCCGGCAACACGAAGGTGACCGCGGTCTACGCCCTGCTGGCGAGCCTGCTCATGATCGTGCTGTACGTCTGGGTGCGGTTCCAAAACGTCGCCTTCGGCCTGGCGGCCGTGGTCGCACTCGCCCACGACGTGCTCGTGGCCGTCGCCTGCCTGGCGCTGAGCAAGTACGTGGCTCCGTTCATGGGCTGGGCACTCGTCGACGACTTCAAGATCAGCCTCGACGTCGTCGCCGCGCTGCTCACGATCGTCGGTTTCTCGATCAATGACACGATCGTGATCTTCGACCGCCTCCGTGAACTGCGGGGCAAGAGCCCCTTCGTGACCGCCGACATGGTCGACAAGGCCGTGAATCAGACGCTGAGTCGGACGATCCTCACGTCAGGCACGGCGCTGCTCGCGACGCTGATCCTCTACATGTTCGGCGGCCAGGGCATCCACGCCTTCGCGTTCACGATGCTCGTGGGCATCCTCACCGGCTCCTACAGCACGATCTACATCGCCGCCCCGATCGTGCTCTGGCTGCAGCACCGCACCAGCTCGGTCAGCGGTCGGGCGCCGGGTGCGGCCGCCCAGCCCGCGTGAGCCGGTCGCCGTGAAAGTGGAGCGGTCCTGCCGGCCGTAGGGGCGGGAACCGCAGCGGCTCCCCCTGAAACGATGCTGCGCCGACACCGGCGATCCTCCTGGGGCGCATGCTTGCGCTGGTGGCCGTGTCCGGCCGCCGGAGGAGACGTGAGGCATGGCCGGGATCGCCCGCTCGATTCGGTTGCTGGTGGGAGTGGCCATGGTGGCCGGCGGGGCGACGCTCGCGGCGCCCATGGTCACGGCCATCGTGTCGCTCGCGATGGCGCAGTGGGGTGGCCACGGAGCCGCTCCGCAGCCCGCCGTGCCGCCGACTACGGGCCCGATGCCGGCCGTCAGCACACCCATGGCCCAGCCGCCAGCCCAGTCGCCTGCCCCGCCACCGACGCTGACGGTGGGGATGGCCGATCCGCCTCCCGCAGCGCCCCCGGTGGTCGCCGATGCGGGCACGCCGCCGCCCGCGCTCGATCGCGACTACCGTCCACCCTCTCCCCCCACGCCGCTGCCCGGCCTGCCGGCGGAGTTTCTCGTTCCCGGTCCGCAGGTCGGCAACGCCTACCGTTCGACACTCGAAGTGCCGCCGCCTCCGCTGCTCGACTCCCAGCAGCCGCCGCCGCTCGCCGCGGCCTGGTCGGCTCATACGGTGCCCGCCTCATCGGCTCCGACTCCGGCGCCAGTGAACGATGTGCCGCAGACCTATCGCGTGAAGGACGGCGACGACCTCACGTCGATCGCCACGCGGTTCTACGGCCATCCGGGCGCGGCCGCGATGATCTGGGAAGCGAATCGCGGAGCGATCGCCGATCCGAGCCTGCTGCCCATCGGCGCGGAACTCCGGCTGCCTGCGGCCTGGACCGCAGGCGGACCGCTCGGTGCGGCGGCGACGGGGCGGGCGATCGAGCCCTCCGCGACCAGCGGCACGGGCGTCGTGGACGGCCCGCGGGCCGCCCCCGTGTCGTGGCTGGGGGGCGGTGGCCAGCCGCTGGGGATCGCAGCGGCCCAGCCGGCGGCGAGTGCCGTGCCGCGGAGCGTGCGGGTCGCCCCGGGCGAGACGCTGGCAACGCTTGCCACGCGGTTCTACGGCGATGCGTCGCAGGCCAGCCGAATCTGGGAGGCGAATCGCGACCAGCTGCGCAGCCCGGAACTTGTCGTCGCGGGCATGGAACTGCGGCTGCCGTAAGCCGGACTACTCGTCGTCCGCTGGCGGAGCGACGGCGTTGATGAAGCCCTGGATCAGTGCGGCGGGATCGCCGCCGGCCCGCCGTGGATCCGGCGACCGCATGGACGCGAGCTGATCGCCACTCAGGTCGCTGTCTCGCTGGAGGAGGTAGAGCGTCGGGCTGCCCTCCAGCTTCGTGGCTTTCGTCGGGGCTGCCTGTCCGGCCCGCTGCTCGAACCACTCGTTGGGCCGCTGCCGCTTGAGCTGGTCGAAGAGTTTGACGGCATCGCGGTCGTCGCGACCGGCGAGCACCATCACGGGTAGCTCGCGCCGAATCAGGTCGGCGGCGAGCACCGGCGACACGGTGAGGCTCCGGCTCGACCACGTCGGGCTGATGAACACGAGGCCCCGCACCTGACGCCCCTGCGGGCCGGCGATGAGATCGGGCCAGGAGGCATCGTTGATCGCCCACATTGCAGCCAGCGTGCAGCCGAGCCCCGAGCCCGCCACGAACAGCCGATCGATGTCGAGCTTGCCTTCGTCGGCCCGAAGCTTGATCCAGTTCCGCACGCACTCGATGTCGCCGCGCATGGCCGACTGGTCCCGCACGCGGCCTCCTTGGGTGAGCGTCATCGCCTCGAAGTCGGGCTTTTTGAGTGACCGGGCCTCGATGGTCTCCTCGCCGCCCGCTGTCTGCCGGGCCGTGCTCGCGCCGTGGCCGCGGAGATCTGGGGCCACGACTGCGATCCCGCGCCGTGCGAGCTCCTTGGCCAGCGGCTCGACGGTCAGATGCGACCCGTTGAGGTCGTGGAGCAGGATCACGACCGGGGGGCGTTCGGCCTCCCCGGCCGCCCGATAGTGCCAGGCCGCGAGGGCGATGCCGTCGGACGTCTCGAGGGACAGCTTCTCCACCGGATCCCGCTGCTTCTTTGCAGGGGCCGCAGGCTGGGCCGGAGACGCTTCCGCCGGCGGAGCCACCTGAGCTGCAGGGGCCGGATTCTGGGCCGAGGCCACCCTGGCCGTGACGGCACCCGTGAGAACCCACCCGGCCGCCATGATTCGCAGCGAAAAACCCATGATCTTCGAATTTCCTCGGAGACGAGCGGCGGGCTGAGCGGCCACGATCCGATATACTTACGGAGTAGAGTCTGGTTCGTTCGGGACTTCAATCCGTTTCCCTGACCCCGTTCCCACGCCGAGGGCAGTCATGGGCCCGATCCAACACGTCCGCCGCTGGTGGCAGCAACAGACGGGCGAGGAAGAGACCCCTCTCGATGGCGACACGCCAGCCTGGCTCGTCAGCCTCGGCGTTCATGTCTGCGTGCTGCTGGGCATGGCCTCGGCGATCACGCCCAGGCCAGAGCCGGTGGTGCCGGCGCTCACGATTCTGCAGCCGCCGGAGACGGAGGAGCCCGAGTTCGTCGAGCCCGAAACGGTCGCGATCTCGGAGGAGGTGACGGAGTCGGCTGGCGCCGAAAGCCAGAACAGCGCCGAGGCGGCCCAGGCCGTGGCGGCGCTGGTGGCCGAGGAGTCGGTCGTGACGGTCGATGCGGCCGAGGTGCTCGACAGCGACATCACGGTCGAGCAGATCGAGGACGTGGTGCCGACCGGACTCGAGGCCAACGAGAATTTCCAGGTGCAAGGGGACGTGGCGGTGGGCACGTCGGGCGCGAGTGGCGCCGTCGACAGGCTCACAGCCGAGATCGCCGCCTCGCTCGAGCAGCGGCCGACGATCGTCTGCTGGGTATTCGACCAGTCGGTGAGCCTGTCGGGTCAGCGTCGCGACATTGCCGCCCGGCTCGACCGGGTGTTCGACGAACTCGGTGTGATCGATGCCGGAGCCAGCGGCCCGCAACTCTTCCACCTCGTGTACGGCTACGGGGATACGGTTGCTGAAGTGGTCGGCAAGCCGACTCGCGATGTGGATACCGTGGTGAAGGCGATTCAGTCGATCCCGATCGACGAGTCGGGTGTTGAGAAGACGTTCGAGGCGATCCAGACCGCGGCGGCCCGCGCAGACAAGGCCCGCAGCAGCCGGCAGTCGCGGAACGTGATGGTGATCGCCTTCACCGACGAGGTGGGGAACGACGAGCAGCGGGCTGACGACGTGGCCGCGTTCTGCCGCGGCAAGGGCGTGCGGGTCTACGTCGTGGGCGTGCCGGCGCCCTTCGGCATGCGGCAGGTGCAGATGAAGTTCGTCGAATTCGATCCGAAATACGACGCGGGCGACGAGCAGTGGGCCGTCGTCGATCAAGGCCCCGAAACGCTGCGGCCGGAGGTGGTGCGGGTGCGGTCGGGCCGTCAGGCCGACGAGCCGATCGATTCCGGCTTCGGCCCCTTCAGTCTGTCGAAACTGTGCGCCCAGACCGGCGGCATCTATTTCGCCGTCCATGCGAACCGGGGCGCTTCCGGCCGCGTGAGCGACAAGGCCACGGCGCCGATGGCCTCCCGGCTGCGGCGGTTCTTCGATCCCGAGGTGATGCGGCAGTACAAGCCCGACTACCTCTCGGCGGCCAAGATCGAGGAGATGCTGAACAAGAACAAGGCGAAGAAGGCGCTCGTCGAGGCGGCACAGAAGGCCCAGATCAGCCCGCTTGACTCGCCGCAGACCACGTTTCCTCGTGAGGACGACGGCAAACTCGCGCTGCTCTTCAGCGAGGCCCAGAAGGCGGCCGCCGTGCTGCAGCCGAAGATCGACGCCGTGCATGGCATCCTCGCGGCCGGCCAGGTGGATCGGGAAAAGATCACGGAGAAGCGGTGGCAGGCGGGCTACGACCTGGCGATGGGCCGCGTGCTCGCCGTGAAGGTGCGGACGGATGCCTACAACCAGATGCTCGCGCAGGCCAAGTCGGGGCTGAAGTTCAAGAATCCTGCCAACGACACCTGGGTGCTCGAGCCGCATCTCGAGGTGAAGAACGTCGGCTCACAGACCGAGAAGCTGGCCGCGCAGGCCCGCATGTATCTCGAGCGAGTGGTCGGCGAGCATCCTGGCACGCCCTGGGCGATGATCGCCGCCGAAGAACTCGCCATCCCGCTCGGCTACGCCTGGAAGGAGACGCATACGGGCGTCGGCAAGGAGCAGATGGGTGCCGGTGGCGGCGGCAATAATCCGGCTGACGCCCAAAGGAAGATGCTTGCCCCGCCCAAGCCCAAGCGGCCGCTGAAGAACCTCTGATCGCGGCTAGAACGTGAGCGACTCTTCCGCGAAGGTCTCGCGGCTCTCGTAGGCATGGAAAAGCCGCGAGATTCGCTGCGAGAGCATCTGGAGAAACATCCCGCGAAACTCGGTTTCCGACCGGTCACTGGCGGGGATCGCGCTGTTCGCCGGGAAGGCGAAATCGTCGACCCGCTTCTCGAAGACCATCTCGCCCTTGGCGATGTCGTAGACGCGCACGGTGGCGGTGGCGCGGCCGCGATAGAGCGTCGAGCCCTCGTGCAGGCGGAACCGCTCGAGGTCGATGCCCACTACGTAATCGGCATCGAGTG
>JAPOJV010000021.1 GCA_029978085.1 bacterium | reverse complement strand
CGACATCGTCAAGCATGCCGGCTTCTGGCTGCGCAATACCGACGGCAGCCTCACCAAGGCCTTTCGGCACATCTGCTGGGACGGCTGCATGTTCCCCAACGCCACACTCGAAAACCCGAACACCTGGAACACCATCCTCAAGACCATGATCGCCGTCCGCGACGCGCACGGCTGGAACTGACACAAAGGACTCACCCAAATGGCGAAACCCCTCCGCATCGGCATGATCGGCTACGGCTTCATGGGCCGCGCCCACTCCAACGGCTACAACCGCGTCAAGGACTTCTTCGATCTCGAATATCTGCCGGTCCTCCAGGCCGTCGCCGCCCGCGACGCCGAAAAGGCGCAGGCCTTCGCCGACCGCTGGGGCTACAAGCGGGTCGAGACCGACTGGCGAAAGCTCGTCGCGGCCGACGACATCGACGCCATCGACATCTGCACGCCGAACAACCTCCACGCCGAGATCGCGATCGAAGCCGCCAAGCATGGCAAGGCGATCCTCTGCGAGAAGCCGCTCTCGATGGACGCGGCCGAGGGGGAGAAGATGTGCCAGGCCGTGGAGAAGGCCGGCGTGCCCAACATGGTCTGGTACAACTACCGCCGCATCCCGGCGGTGACGTTCGCCAAGCAGATCATCGACTCCGGCAAGCTCGGCCGCGTCTTCCACTACCGGGCCGAGTTCCTCCAAGACTGGACGATCAACGCCGATCTCCCGCAGGGGGGCGCCGCCCTGTGGCGGCTCGACTCGGCCGCCGCCGGCAGCGGCGTGACGGGCGATCTCCTGGCCCACTGCATCGACACGGCCCTGTGGCTCAACGGGTCGGTGACCGACGTCACGGCCATGACCGAGACGTTCGTGAAGGAGCGGAAGCACCAGCTCACCGGCAAGGTGGAGAAGGTGAACATCGACGATGCCTGCTCCTTTCTCTGCCACTTCAAGAACGGCTCGCTCGGTCTCTTCGAGAGCACGCGGTACGCCCGCGGCCACAAGGCTCTCTACACCTTCGAGATCAACGGCGAGCACATGAGCCTGAAGTGGGATCTCCACGACCTGCACCGGCTGCAGGTGTTCGACTACCGGGACGAGGGCCCGATGCGGGGCTGGAAGAGCGTGCACGTAACCGACGGCGACCACCCCTACATGAACAAGTGGTGGGTGCCGGGTCTGGCGATCGGCTACGAGCACTCGTTCGTGCACCAGGTGGCTGACTTCCTCGAGGCCTACGCCAAGAAGCAGCCCGCGCATCCCACGTTCCGCGACGCGCTCGAGACCCAGAAGGTCTGCGACGCCGTTCTCCAGAGCGCGAAGAGCCACCAGTGGGTCAACGTGGGCGGCTGATCGCCGGTACGGCCGCGGCGGTGGTTGCCGTCGCGGCCGGGGCATCCCTGCCCGTCCGGTATGTCGTCGAGGGCGTATCGATGGCGCCCGGGTTGCTGGCCGGTGAGGTCGTGCGGTCGGGCTGGTTTCCGCTCGGGGACCGCTGGCGGCGGCCGCGGCGATTCGAGCGGTGGGCCCTCGGGGCGACCGATGGCACGGCGATCAAGCGGGTCGTGGGCCTCCCCGGCGAGCGGTTGGCGATCCGCGACGGCGACCTCGTGATCGACGATCACCCGGTCCTCAAGGAACCGCCCCTGCTTGCGGAGCTCGGGCTTGCCGTTGCCCCAGGAGAGCCGCCCTCGGTCACCAGTCGGCGGAATGACGAACGCTGGAAGGCAGGGCCGCACGAGGTGCTCGATGATGCGGGCGTCGAGTCGGTGCGGAGTCACGTGCTGCTGCCGGTGCGGGACGTGGGCGTGGCTGCGATCCTGCGGGTGAGTGAATTGCCGGCGGATGGCTTCGTCCGCGTGCGGGTGCAGGTGGGGGCACGCATCGTCCCGTGGCGGCTCACCGCCACCGGCCGACATGCGATCGTGGCTGGACGGCTCGATGGGCACCTGGTGGCGGCCGCCTGGCAGCTGACCACCACCGGCGAGCCCGACGAGCGCGTCCACTCATGCCTGCCGGCCGGCGCGCCGCCCGCATGGCAGGTGGCCGTGCCCTGGTCAGCCGACGGCGATCTCGCACCGATGTCGCCGCAGCTGGCGATCAGCTGCGAGGCACCGCCCGACACGGTCTCACTCGAGCGGGCCTCGCTGTGGCGCGACGTGCTCTACCGACCTGGTGCGAACGGCGGTCATTCCTGGTCGCTCGGCCGCGACGAGTGCTTCGTGCTCGGTGATCACCCTGCCGCGAGCATCGATTCGCGGCATTGGGGCCCGATCCCTCTCAGCCGCCTCCGCCATCGCCTCCCGTGAACAGGTCTGCTCACCCCGCCTGGTAGCCCGGCCACGCCGTGACCGGAAAAACAGCGCAGTGGTCACGGCGTGACAACCCCATGCGGCGCGACGGGCCTACGCCGCGCAACGGTCTCACCCCGCGTTGGGGAGCATCAGATCGGCCTCGTGCAGCACGGCGATACTGTCCGCCCGGTGAGCGAGCCGATCGACGACGTCGGCGGTCGCGGCGTGACCGAACGACAGTTCCTCCACCGTGGCCTCGTCGATGTCGGAAAGCAGCACGAGTCGCCGCTCACCGAGGGCCCGCGCGAAGAGCCGCGTCTGCAGGGCATCGGCGATCAGCGCCGGGTCGCCCGTGGCCACCGCCTCGTGGACGAGTTGCTCGAGCGGCGCGCCCTGCCGCCAGCGCAGGAAGATCACGCCCGGACCTTCGGTCACGCGGCTGACCACGCAGATCGTGCCGCCGGGCTGGGTTACTCGCCCCGCCGCCGCGACCGCCCGCGTGATGCATCCGAAATCAGCGTGCGGATCGGAGAGCGAGGCGATCGACAGTTCGACCGGGTCGTCGATCTGCGGGCACCAGGCCGCCGCCGCCGCCCGTGCCTGCCGGGCGGCCGAATCGGGAAGTCCGAAAAATGCCGCATGCAGCGTGCCCTGCCGGCCCGGCACGAGCCGCAGACTGGCACAGACCCCCAACTGCCAGGTGATCTCCTGCATCCCCGTCCGCCAGTCGGCGAGCGCGTGCCGACCACGGCGGGCGAGCGACCGCACGAGGTCGAGCCGACACTGCCTCCTGCCGAACGTCGGCCAGAGCTCTCCCTCGAGCGAGCGACCGCCGAGCGCCGCATTCCAGCCCCATGTGCCGACCGCGACGACGACGTCGGCATCGACGAGCCCGCGAGCGAGATAGAGCGGATTGCCGGATTCGTCCGCGACGAGGTAGGCGGTGGCCGCGTCGTTCGCCGGATCGAACATGGCCACCTCACCGAAGCCCTCGGCGGTCGCCGTCGCCAGCGCGGCCCGCGGCCGCAGCGGCTCGAGCGGCTCGGCGAACAGGGCCTTCGTGTCGGCTGCCTCGACGCCGGCGGTGCGCAGCCGGTCGGTGATCGCCGCCAGCACGGCGTCGGCCTCCGGCACCGCCCCGACCACGGCCACCACCGCCCGATCGCCCGGCACGACATGCGCATCGAGCGGCGGTCCGTCCGCAGGCGCTGTAACCGCCGCCCGCACCACCTCACGGGCGGCCGGGCCCGAAACCCCGTCCGGGCCGGCGCACTCCACCACCTCGGTGCCCGACTCGGGCTCGAAGAGGAGTGGCTCGTCGTGGCCGGACCGAATCTCGATGGGGTTCACGGTGGCGAAACCTGTGGTGGAAAGCGGGAGGAACCGCAATCGTACGGCACACCCTGCCCGAACGGCAGCCTCCCGCCGCGTTGCCGCGGCCGGATGCCCATCCAGCTTCACCCACCCGCACATCCGGACCCTTCGGTGCGACCGCTCACCGCGGAGCCATCGGACCGCCGACACTTCTCTCTGGCTGGCAACGCCCGCAGCCTATACCCCGAGGAGTCCTCCGGTGATCCATCTCCGCTTCGCTTTCGCCGCGTTCATCATCGCCGCGTGCGGCGCGCTCCCAGCGCTTCGGGAGTCGCATGCCCAGGAGACGACCATCGTGATGGACGACGCGGGGCCGGCCGCGGGCGACTGCAACTGCCGCAGCCAGCAGGCGCCGCCCTGGCATGGCAACGTCAACGGCATGAGCTGCCCGCCGATGCACCACGGAAACCGGATCTTCCAGGCCAATCCGTGCGGGCAGCTCGGCATGCTCTGCCCGTGGAACCGCGGCTGCGCCCAGTTGCCCCCATGCTTCCCGCGGCTGCATGGGCTGTGCGCCGATGGCCAGATGCCCACTCCGCGGCCGATCGCCATCCCGCGGTGCCACCAGTGCGGCGCAATGATCGAGGGCGGTTTTTAGGGCGGTCCCCAGAGGCTCGTGACGGCGAGCACGATCGTGGCGATCACGACGACGCCGATCACGTCGAGAATCGCTCCGGCCGCCATCATCGCCCGTAGCGGAATCCGGCCCGAGCCGTAGACGATCGCGTTGCAGGGTGAGCTGACCGGCATCATGAAGCCGAGGCTGGCCGCGAACGTAGCCGCCAGCGCCGCCGCAGCCGGCTCGGCGTCCACGGCCTGACCGAGGGCGATCACGATCGGCACCACCATCGTGGCGCTGGCCACGTTGCTCGTGAACTCGCTCGTCACCACCGCGACGACGGCCGCCACCGCCACCAGCACGGTGCCCGCCCAGGGGCCGTGCGGAATCCAGCCGGTGATCCCCTGGCCCGCGGCCGCGGCCAGACCTGTCGAGAAGCAGAGTTCGCCGAGCGCAAGCCCGCCGCCGTAGAGCAGCACGATGTCCCAGTCGATCCGCGCCTCGCTCCAGACCACGGCCCGCGATCTGCGGCCATCCAGCCGTCGGTCGCCCGGCAACAGGAACAGCAGAATCGCCCCGATGAGCGCCGCCACCCCCTCGGGCAGCCGAGCCCGGAGCCATTCGCTCACCGGATGATCGGGCCCGACGGCCACGAGCACGAGCCCGGGCACCACCCAGAGCACCACGGTGATCGCGAACGCCAGTGCCGTCGATCGCTGCCCGGTCGTCCACGCCCCGAGCCGCCGCCGCTCCGTCCGCACGAAGGCCGTCACGCCATCGAGCCGCTCGACGCCGGCCGGAAACAACCGTGCGAGCACGGCGACGAGGATCGCTCCCAGGATCGCCACCGTGGGCAGACTGACGGCGCACCAGCCGGGAAACGACACGGCGACCCCGAGCTGATCACGAATGAATCCCAGACCGATCAGGTTCGTGGGCGTGCCGATCGGCGTGGCCAGACCGCCGATCGACGCCGCGAACGCGATGCACAGAAACAGCCCCGTCGCGAAGCCGGACGCCGGCCGCCGCTCCTCTCCAGCCGCCTCCTCGACCGCCGCCAAAATCCCCGACACGATCGCCAGCATCATCGCCGCCGTGACCGTATTGGAAATGAAGGCGCTGATGACCATCGACACGACGGCCACCGCCGCTAGGATTCGCACGGGCCGCTCCCCGACCCAGGGCACCGCGAGCACGGCGAATGCCAGCCGCCGGTCGAGCCGATGCAGCCGGATCGCCTCCGCCAGCAAAAACGATCCGATAAAGAGAAAGATCAGCGGATCGGCGAACGGCCGAAACACCTCCTTCGCCGGCGCCACGCCACACACCACGCAGGCCACCGCCCCGAGCAGCGCCGTCACCGCCAGCGGCAAGCTCTCGGTGAACCAGAGCACGACGACGACCCCGACGATCACCGCCAGCCGCTGCGCTTCAGGGGTCAGCTCCATGAGGCGGAGTGTACCGGCAGGGCGACGCGGTGGGGTGGGTCAGGAAGCCCGGCCGCATTGGTTCGGCCGGCGGCAAGACGCTCCGTCGTCGCTACGGGATTCCTCCCGCCACCCGTGTACCCGGTGGCACGCACATAGCTACGGATATCCCTGCGCTCCTCCTCCGGTCTCGCCGACCGTCCTCCCGTGGTCCTGTCACGCCGTGACAGGCATTCCGGTCACGGCGTGACCGGGCCACAGGAGGTCGGTCGGGGACGCCGCGCAGCCGTCCGGTGAATTTTGACTGCCAGAGTTGGCGGACCACATCAGTTGAGCACGCGACGTCACACCGAAGGTGCCCCGAAGGGGTTTAATCCGCCGGCGGCGAGCACGTCACCGCCGGCCGAACCAATGCGGTTCCGTATCACTCGACGCCCATTCGGTCACCCTACCGACACGCCCGCGGAGCGCCATGAGTGGCGCCCCGCGGGCGTGTGTTCAGTAGGTCTTCCCGAGTGCAGCCTGGGCGGCGGCGAGGCGGGCGACCGGCAGGCGGAACGGCGAGCAGCTCACGTAGTCGAGGCCCACGTGGTGGCAGAACACCACCGAGTGGGGATCGCCACCGTGCTCGCCGCAGATGCCGAGCTTGATGTCCTTGCGGGTCTTTCGCCCCTTCTCGACCGCGACCTCCATCAGCTGGCCCACGCCCGAGACGTCGATCGAGGCGAACGGGTTCGCCTTGAAGATGCCGGCGTCGGTGTAGGTCTGCAGGAACGAGCCCATGTCGTCGCGGCTCATGCCGAGGCAGGTCTGGGTGAGGTCGTTGGTGCCGAACGAGAAGAACTCGGCCGTCTCGGCGATCTCGTCGGCCGTGAGGGCGCCGCGCGGGATCTCGATCATCGTGCCGACGAGATACTTGATCTTCTGGCCGGTCTCCTTCTGCACCTTCTCGGCCACGGCGTGCACGATCTCCACCTGGTTGTCGAGCTCCTTCTTGAAGCCGACGAGCGGGATCATGATCTCCGGCTTCACCTTGATGCCGGCCTTCTGCACCTTGGCCGCGGCCTCGAACACGGCCCGCGCCTGCATCTCCGAGATCTCGGGATAGCTGATGCCGAGACGGCAGCCGCGGTGGCCGAGCATCGGGTTGAACTCGTGCAGGGCGTGGACGCGGGTCTTCACCGTCTCGACGGGCAGCTTGAGCTTCTTGGCGAGGTCGGCCTGGGCCTTCTCGTCGTGCGGCACGAATTCGTGCAGCGGCGGATCGAGGAAGCGGATCGTGGCCGGGCGGCCGTCGAGCGCCTTGAAGATGCCCTCGAAGTCGTCCCGCTGGTACGGAAGCAGCTTGGCGAGCGCCTCGCGGCGGGCCTCCTCGTTCTCGGCGAGGATCATCTCCCGCATCGCGTCGATGCGGTCGCCCTCGAAGAACATGTGCTCGGTCCGCGTGAGACCGATGCCCTCGGCGCCGAAGGCGATCGCGTGCCGCACCTGCTCGGGGGTGTCGGCGTTGGTGCGGATGCCCAGCTTCCGGTGCTTGTCGGCGAGCTTCATGATGAAGTCGTAATACTGGAAGACCTCCGAGTCGGCCGGTTTCATCGTCTTGGCGATGAGCACCTGCTTCAGCTCGCTGTCGGCCGTCTTGATGCCGCCGGCGAACACCTCGCCCGTCGAGCCGTTGATGGAGATCGCGTCGCCTTCCTTGAGCGTCTTGCCCGCACAGGTCAGCGTGCCCTTCGCGTAGTCGATCTGAATCGCACCGGCGCCGGCCACGCACACCTTGCCCATCTGCCGGGCCACGAGGGCCGCATGGCTCGACACGCCGCCACGGCTGGTGAGGATGCCCTCGGCGGCGATCATGCCACGGAGATCCTCCGGGCTCGTCTCGACGCGGGCCAGCACCACCTTCACCCCCTTGTTGGCCAGTTCCTCGGCCTTCACGGCCGTGAACACGAGCTGGCCGGTGGCGGCACCGGGGCCGGCGGGCAGGCCCGTCGTCAGGCCGCGGCCCGCCTTCTTGGCGGCCTCGTAGTCGGCCCGATCGAAGATCGGAGCCAGGAGCTGCGACAGGGCGTCGGGGTCGGCCGACTGGATCGCATGCTCCGGCGACATGAGCTTCTGCTTCACCATGTCGTGGGCGATCTTCACGTAGGCCAGGGCCGTCCGCTTCCCATGCCGCGTCTGCAGCATGTAGAGCTTCTTTTTCTCGACGGTGAACTCGAAGTCCTGCACGTCACCGAACTTCTTCTCCAGCGTCTGGCGGACCTTTTCGAGCTCCTTGTAGGTGCTGGCGAACATCGCCTCGTGCTTCATCTCGGCGACGGGCTTGGGCGTCCGCACGCCGGCCACGACGTCCTCGCCCTGGGCATTGACGAGGTACTCGCCGTAGAAGATGTCCTCACCGGTGGCGGGGTCGCGGGTGAAGGCCACGCCCGTGGCGCAGTCGTCGCCCATGTTGCCGAACACCATGCTCTGCACGTTGACGGCCGTGCCCCATTCATCGGGGATCTTGTACTTGCGGCGATAGAGGATCGCCCGCTCGTTCATCCAGCTGCCGAACACCGCGCCCACGGCGCCCATCAGTTGCTCGAAGGGATCCTGCGGAAAGCCCTTGCCGGTCCGCTCCTTGATCAGCTTGAGGTACCGCTTGATCAGCTCGCGGAGGTGCTCCTCGCCGAGGTCGGTGTCGTCATGGATGCCGAGCTGGTGCTTCAGCCCCTCCATCGTCTCCTCGAACGGGTCGTGCTCGTTCTCGTGCCGCTTCTGCACGCCCATCACCACGTCGCCGTACATCTGGATGAAGCGGCGGTAGGAATCGTAGGCGAACCGGGGATTGCCGGTGGCGGCAGCCAGCCCCTTCACGGTCTCGTCGTTGAGGCCGAGGTTCAGGATCGTGTCCATCATGCCCGGCATGCTGTCGCGGGCACCGGATCGCACGCTCACGAGCAGCGCATTCTTCGGATCGCCGAACTTTTTGCCCGTCTCCTTTTCCATGAGCTTCATGGCGGAGGCGACTTCGTCCTCGAGGCCCTTCGGAAACTTCTTGTGGTTCTTGTAGTAGTCGATGCAGACCTGCGTGGTGATCGTGAAGCCGGGAGGCACCGGCAGCCCGATCTTCGTCATCTGGGCGAGGTTGGCCCCCTTGCCGCCGAGCAGCGGCTTCATCGTGCCGTCGCCGTCGCACTTCTTGGCCCCGAAGTAGTAGATCATCCGCCCCGCCTTGCCCCCGGCACCTCCCGACTTCGAGGCGGCTTTGCTGGCGGCGGACTTCGTGCGGGTCGTGGTGGCCATGTGCGGGACGATGCCTTTCGAAAGGGGAACGGGAAGGACCGCTTTTCTGCGGGAAACCAGCCAGAATCTACGTTCGGGGGCGGAGGGCGTCAACGACGCCGGACGTGAGGTTCTTCGCCACAAAATGCCCTGAAAACTGGCCCCGACGCGGACGGCTCATTCTGGTACACCCTTCCCTGACGATCCGCAGGGGTCGACCCCGCCCCCTGACGTCCGGCTCGCCCCACCCTCGAGGTGCTCCCCCATGCCTCTGGCTCTGCAGATCGTCGCCTGGTTCGTCGTGCTCTCGATCGTGATGTCGATCGTCGAGCATCAGGTGCATGCCCGCATGATGCACAAGCGGCCGCGACTCTCCTTTCTCAAAAATCTGCGGGCCAGGCAGCGGATGTTCACGAGCCATGCGATCGAGCATCACCGGCAGTACCTCAAGGAGTTTCACGACGAGCCGGTGCCGCACGGTGAAGACCGTGGGATCCGGCTCAACGTCCTGGAGGGGCTCGTCGAGTCGCTGCCGATCACCCTCCTGCTCGCACCGTTTTCGTACGTCGGCGCCCTCACGTTTCCAGTCGTCGTCTGCCTCCACCATCTCACGTGGAACCTGGTGCACCTGGAGATGCACAAGCCGCGGGGCTCATTCTTTTCGCAGTGGCCCCTCTTCAAGAAGCTCGCCCAGCACCACTTCCTCCATCACCGCCATCCCGACAAGAACTTCAACGTGTTCCTGCTCGTCGGCGACTGGCTCTTCGGCACGATGGTGACGCCGACCGAAGCCGAGCTCGCCGACATGAAGGCCCAGGGCATCGCCTGACGCGGATCGCGATGCCTTCCCGTGGGCCTGTCACGCCGTGACAGGCTGCTTCACCGGTCACGGCGTGACCGGGCTACTTGCAGCCCGTTGCGGAGCAACGGGCCTACAGCTCTCAAATACGCCCGTGAGGGGCTGCCCATGCCCCGAGAGCCGGCGTATGCCGCCGAGCGCAGGCAGGATGCCGAAGCGAAGGCGGCATCCGAGCGAGCGAAGGACAGGATGTCCGAAGCGAGCGTCCGGCTCTCGGGGCATGGGCAGCCCCGAGCTCTCACCACAGGAGGTCGACCCGTCATTCGTGCTTGCCGAACCACTCTTCGATGAATCGCCCGAGGCTGCCGTCTTCCCGCATCCGCAGGATCGCCGTGTTGAGCGGCTCGCGGAGCGGGCTGCCCGGGGGGAGGCCGAGGCCATAGTCGAACGACTCGAAGACCGGCCCCACGAGGCGGAGCGAATTCCGGCTCGCCTGCGACACGAGGAACATCAGCTGCTGGTTCTCCGAGACGACGGCCTCGACCATGCCGAGCGCGAGCGCATCGAGTGCGGCATTGATCGAGGGAAACTCTTGGGGGATGGCTCCGCGCTGCCGCACGACCGGCCCGGTCACGGCCGCGGCCTGCACGCCGACGACCCGGCCGGCGAGATCCCGCGGGCCGTGAATCGTGCCCGTCACGCGGTCGGCCGTCATCGTCGCGGTGAGCACGCTCGTGAAGGCGGCGATAAGGCTGATGCCACCGACCATCCAGGCAAAGGCGATGCCCCGGCCGAGCAGGCTGTCGACGTGCTTGTCGTCGCAGCCGCCGGTCATGATCGTGGACATGATCCACCAGAGCGCCTCTCCGACGCCCCGTGGATAGGCCGTCGGAAACGAATGGTCGTTGCGGCCGCGTTCGAACCACCACAGGAGGTGGCCCGAGATCAGGGCGAGGGCAACCACGATGCCGACGAGTTCCAGGAGCTGCCATGAGAGCATCGACCGCACCGCGGCCAGGAAGCCCGTCTCGTTCCGCTGGCGGACGGCGACCCGCAATCCGGAGTGGAAGATCGAGTGGGTGAGATCGAGCACCCGCTCCCGGTCCTCGGTGATCGCGATCGGCCCGAGCGCCACGTCGGCCGTGCCGGAGGTTGCCAGCTCGATCAGCGCAGGGAACGCATCCACGCGAACGAATTCGGTCTCCACGCCCAGCCGGCCCGCCAGGTTTTCCCAGATGTCGATCATCACGCCGACGGGTTGATCGCCGGTCCAGTCCACCGCGGAGGCGATCGGCATCACGCCCACCCGCAGCCGCTGCACCTCCGCTGGGCCCGCGGCGGCGGCCGGCTCCGGGGCGACCGGTGCCGGCTCGTCAGCCCACGCGGCGGTGGCAGCCACGAGGAGTCCCACGGTCCAGGCCGCTCTCGATCCCTGTCGCTGCATCATCGTTCGTCGCTCCGTGACTGCCCTGCATCGCGTGCGGCCCGTGTGCCCGCGGCGAGCAGGGCGATGCCGCAGGCCGTGCTGATCACCGCGGCCACCACCGCCCAGGGCGGAATGGTCGTCACGCCATCGCTCGCGCCTGCCGACTCGACCGCCCGCGCCAGGGCCGTGCGGCCGCCGGCGAGCATGACGAGCACGAGCGGCAGGCTATTGTGCACCAGATGGCAGACGATCGCCGGCAGGATGCTGTGCGTGGCCACCGTCATCGCGCCGAGCGCGAGACCGAGGGCGAACGTCTGCGGCATCCGCTCGGGCAGCAGATGAAACACGGCGAAGCAGGCCGCCTGCGCTACGACCGCGGCAGTCACTCGCCGCAGCGAACGACCTCCGCCCGTGAACGCGGCCAGCACCCAGCCGCGAAACAAGAACTCCTCGCACACCGCGGGCACGAGGGCCATGAGGCACCATGCCAGCCAGGTCGGCCGCTGCAGCATGAGGTCGAGCAGTCGGCGGTTGAGGTCCTCGGCCTCGACCGACAGGCTCGTGCCCTTCACGGCCAGGAGGGCTGCGGCGCCGAGGCCGAACATGCCGGCCCCCACGAGCGCCGCGCCTCCCACCGACGCGACGACGCGGCCGACGGGCGTGCCCGCGCCGAGCGGCAGCCCCCACGGCCAGCGGAGCGAGAACGTCCGCACGAGGTTCACCCGCTGCCACCACACGGCCAGCATGAGCGGCCCCAGTACCGTGAGCACCTGCTGCAGCGGGATCGCCAGGGCGAGGTCGTCGGGCGTGAGGCCCTGGGCATACCAGAGCGCGGCCAGGCCGCCGACGAGCGGCACGATCCCTTCGACCACCGTGGGTCGGTCTCGGCGGCCGGGTCGGGCCAGCCCCGACGCGGCCACGTCGGGGCCGCGAAAGAGGATGTCTTCGTCGGTGAGCATCAGCGACGTGAGCGCGAGCAGCAGGCCGGTGAGCAGGCATGACGACACCAGCGTGACCGCGAGGCCCGCCAGCACCGCGAGCGACGAACCTGCGGCCCCGTCGGCGAGATCGAAGGCGGCACGGCCGACGAGCACCTGCCCGGCGAACGGCACCGCGGCGATCGGACTCGCGGCCTGCATGCCGGGCAGCAGCGCCGTGCCGGCCAAGGCACTCACCAGCAGGATCACCGGCGTGAGCGTGTTCTGCGCCTCCTTGCCGCTCTTGGCCGCGGTGGTGACGGCGAGGCACGTCGCGGCCGAGAGCGCCGCCAGGCCCACGAACGCGAGCACGCTTACGACGATCGGCAGGCCGCCGGCCGGGAGGCCCAGGCTCAGCCCCTGCGGGAGGAACCGGCCCGCCACGGCGCCGGTCGCGCAGATGGAAAGCACGTTCACCACCAGCGTGGCCACCGTGACGGCGAACACCGCGAGAAATTTGCCGAACACGATGTCGCGGGGGGCGCACGGGGCGATCAATAGCGTCTCGATCGTTCCCCGCTCCTTCTCGCCGGCGATCGCATCGATGGCGGGGTAAAAGGCGCCGGTGAGCGTCAGCACCGCCAGGAGCACGAGCACACCGCCGGCCACCACCGGCGCGATCGGCTTCGGGGCCGCGGGTGCCTCGCCGGGTTTCGTAGCGGCATAGCTCAGTGTCAGTGGCTCGAGAAGGTCGGCCGGGAGCCCGGCCGCTGCGAGCCGCCGCGTGCGTGCATCCGCCGCCACCGCCTTCATCACGACCTCGAATTGACTCCGCACCTGCTGCGGCAACGGCCGTCTGTCGGACCAGCGCACCGGGATCGCGACCGTGCCGCGACTGTCGAGGTCGGTGATGATTCGGGGCCGCGTCTCGATCCACAGATCGGCCTCGCCCGCATCCACCCGCCGCCGCGCCTCCTCCGGCAGCACCACGTCCAGTCGCAGTGATGCCGGCCACTCCTGCCGGGCGGCGCCGGTCACGCTCGCATCGACGGCGGCCACGCGGGCCGCGAAGGCCGCGGCATCGCGGCCCGACGCGACCACGACGATCGGCACGGGCGCCCGCTCGGCCTCGATCTCGACCGCCGCCGTCCGCACGCCGAGCGCCGTGGAGAGCGCCAGGATCGGATAGGTGGCCACCGGCAGGAGCAGAGTGATAAAGAGCGTGCGGCGGTCGCGGACGAACTCCACGAGATCACGGCGGGCGATCGCGACCGCCGCTCGCAGGCCGCCCCGCCATCCGCTGCGTGCAGCATTCATGGCGGCGCCCCCGCGGCAGTCGCGTCGATCGCGGCAAAGAAGGCCGCCTCCAGCGTCGCGGGGCCGTCGCTCGGCGCCGCCGCGACGAGGTCGGCGCGGGTGCCCGTGGTCACCACGCGACCACCGTGGATCACGACGAATCGGTCACAGCGGTGCTCGATCTCGTGGAGCCGGTGGGTGGAAAGCAGGATCGCATGCCCTTCCGCCCGCAGGTCGATGAGCAGCGTGAGCAGGTCGCGGGAGCCGACCACGTCGAGCGCACTGGTCGGCTCATCGAGCACGAGCGCCGGCGGATCGTGCACGAGCGCCCGCCCCACCGACACCCGCTGCCGCTGCCCGGACGACAGCCGGCCCGCGGGCCGGTCCGCGCACGACCGTAGGCCGAGCACGTCGAGCAGTCGCTCGACCCGAGCTGCGCGGGCCGCCGGGTCGAGGCCGTGCAGCCGGCCGAAGGAGTCGAACACCTCACGCGGCGTGAGCCGATCCGGTACGCCCGTGGTCGCCGACACGTAGCCCAGCCGCCGTCGCACGCCGACGGGATCCTCGCGCACGTCCCGGCCACCCACGAACGCGGTGCCCGACGTCGGCTTGAGCAGCGTCGCGAGCACCCGCAGCGTGGTGGTCTTGCCGGCACCATTCGCGCCGAGCAGGCCCACCATCTCACCGGCAGCCACGGCGAACGACACGCCATCGACCGCCTTCACGATGCCGCCGTCACTCGCCCGGTAGTGCTTTACGAGGTCGACGACTTCGATCACAGGCCTGCTCCCGGCGGTTGGTGGCCCGAGCCGGGGTCACTGCTCCATGACCTCGGCTTCCTTCGCCTTGGCGAGGTCGCCGACCTTCGTCTCGTATTTCTTCGTCAGCTCCTGCACCTCTTCCTTGCAGGAGTCGCAGTCGTCCTCGGTGAGTCCGCCGTCCCCCTTCTCCGTGTCGGCCGCCTTGTTGGCATCGCGGCGGACATTGCGGATCGCCACGCGGGCCTCCTCGGCGAGTTCCTTGATGCGGGCCGACATCTTGCGGCGGACATCGGTCGACAGGGCCGGGATCGTGATCCGGATCACGCGGCCGTCGCTCTGCGGGTTGAAGCCCAGGTCGCTCGCCTGGATCGCCTTCTCGATGTCCTTGATCGTGCCCGGGTCGAACGGCCGCACGACGATCTGGTTGGGCTCGGGCGCCCCCACGCTGGCGAGCGCCTTGATCGGCGTGGGCGAGCCATAGACTTCCACCCGCAGCGAATCGACGAGGCCGGGATTCGCACGGCCCGTGCGGATACCCGTCAGCTGGTGCCGAAACACGTCGGCCGCCTTCTCCATCCGCTCCTCGGCATCCAGCAGTATGTCGTCGACGGGCATCTCGGCCGCTCCTGGGGTGACTGATCTCCCGTGGCCGCGGCCGCGAGAGCCCAGGGATTGTGGCACGGGTCCTGCACGCCGGGCAAGCAGGCGGCGGGCGGTCTGCCGGTCAGGCCCCGGCAGCGACCGTGTCGGGGCTGCCGATCAGCGTGCCGATCCGCTCGCCCGTCACGGCCCGCTCGATGTTGCCATCGCGGCGGTAGTTGAAGACGAGGATCGGCATCCGGTGCTCCATGCACTGCGAGATGGCCGTCGCATCCATCACCCGCAGGTTCTGTTCGCGGACCTGCTGGTAGGAGAGCTCGCGATAGAGCACGGCGTGCGGGTTCTTCTCAGGATCGTCGGAATAGACGCCGTCGACGCGGGTGGCCTTCATGAGAATGTCGGCACCGAGTTCGAGTGCCCGCTGGGCCGCGGCCGTGTCGGTGGTGACGAAGGGACTGCCGGTGCCCGCCGCGAGGATCACGATCCGCCCCTTCTCCAGATGCCGCCGCGCCCGCCGGCGGATGTAGGGCTCGGCCACTCCATCCATGCGGATGGCCGTCATCAGCCGCGTCTGGGCGCCGAGGCTCTCGAGGGCGTCCTGGAGGGCGAGGCCGTTGATCACCGTGGCCAGCATGCCCATGTAATGGGCCGTGGCCTCCTGGATGGCGGCATTGCCGGCCGTGAACGATCCGCCGCGAAGAATGTTGCCGCCGCCGATCACGACGGCCAGTTCCGTGCCGCGGGCCACCGCCTGCACCGTCTGCCGGGCGATGTGGACGACCTCGTCCATCGAGATGCCCCGCTCGCCCTGCCGGGCGAAGCTCTCGCCCGAGAGCTTGAGGAGCACACGTTTGTGAGGGCCGGCGGACATGATGTCACCCAGAACACGGTAGCCCGGTCACGCCGTGACCGGAAAGCCTGTCACGGCGTGACAGGCCTACACCTCATCCACCCAATTTCCAATTCTCGACCGACTTCACTTCGAGGCCGGCCGACTTCGCCAGCTGGCCTACGGTCTGCTTGTCATCCTTCACGAACGGCTGCTCGAGCAGCACGCACTGGCTGAAGAAGTTCCGCAGCCGACCCTCGATCATCTTGGCGATGATGTTCTCCGGCTTGCCCTCCTTGCGGGCGGCCTCGGAGAGGATCTCCCGCTCCTTCTCGACGACAGCCGGGTCGAGGTCTTCCTTGCGAACCGCCTGCGGGGCGAGCGCCACGACGTGCATGGCGATGTCCTTGGCCACCTCGGCCGCGTTCGCCGCCGACGTGTTGCCGCTGATCTCCACGATCGCGGCCTTGGAGCCGTCGTGGTGGGCATAGCCGCCGCACGGGGCGTCGATCCGCTTGATCCGCGACAACTCGAACACCTCCCGCATCCGGTTGAAGAGGTCGTCCTTCAACTCGGCGAGCGTCTTGCCGGGATGGGCCTGGCTCTTCTGGGCCATCAGGTCGGCGGGCGTGGCCGCCCCAGGCCCCAGGGCCAGCGTCTTGGCGATGTCGTTGCAGAGATCCTTGAAGTCGGGGCTGCCCGCCACAGGCGGACTCTCGCACTTGAACTCGATGATCGTGCCCACGCCCTTCGCCGGATCTGTGTAGACCGCGAGGCGGCCGCAGGAGGTCTCCCGGTCGGCCCGCATCGACTGGGTCTTGATGCCCTGTTTCCGCAGCCACTCGACGGCCTGCTCCGTGTTGCCGCCACATTCCTGGAGCGCCTTCTTGCACTCCATCATCGGCAGCCCGGTCTTCTCGCGAAGGGCCATCACGGCCCCGGCAGTGATCTCAGCCATCGGTCAATCTCCTGGAAAGAATGTGTAGACGTGCATGCGGAGAACGTGAATGCCGAACCGCCGGGGCGGCTCAGCCTTCCACGGACGAGGTCCAATTCAGCGGGCGTCCAGCGGGCGACGACCGACGCCGGCAGGCCGGGCTCAGGTCGCGGGCTTCGGCACCGACCGCTTGGCCACCATCGGGCGGGCCTTCGGCTTCGGCTTGGCCTCGGCGTCGCTCCCTTCCGCGGCGGCCTGACTCTCGGCGGCCGTCGAGGCCTTGCCCTCGGCGATCGCATCGGCGAGCCGCGCGGCCACCAGTTCGATCGAACGGATCGAGTCGTCGTTGCCGGGGATCGGCAGGTCGACGACATCGGGATCGCAATCAGTGTCGATCAGGGCGACCGTCGTGATGCCCATCTTGCGGGCCTCGTTGATGGCGTTCTTCTCCTTCTTGGGGTCGAACACGACGAGGCACTCGGGCAGCCGCGACAGCGTGCGGATGCCGCCGAGATTGCGAAGCATCTTGCGATGCTCGCGCCGCAGCGACGACTGCATCTTCTTGGAGTAGGTGGAGAAGGCGTCCGACGGCAGCAGCGCCTCGAGTTCTTCCAGGCGGGCGAGCCGGTTGCGGATCGTGCGGAAGTTGGTCAGCGTGCCGCCGAGCCACCGCTCGTTCACGTAGGGCATGCCGCAGCGGGCGGCCTCGCGGGCCACCGCCTCGGCTCCCTGCCGCTTCGTGCCGACGAAGAGCACGATGCTGCCGGTCGAGGCGACTTGCTTCAGGTACTTCTTGGCCCGCAAGAGACCGCGGATCGTCTCACGGACGTCGATGATGTGGATGAGGTTGCGGCGGCCATGGATGTAGGGCCGCATCTTCGGGTTCCAACGGCTGGCACGATGGCCATAGTGGACACCGGCTTCGATCAATTCCTGGGCCAGGACGTTCGACACGCAAACACGCTCTTCGGAGGGAGGGGAGGGAAAACCCGGGCTGGGGCTGCGAAACTTTGACACTATCGGCTTTTTTCGGGCCGTGTCAACGCGGCCCCGCCACCCCCGGAAATGCCGCCCCCGGGGCGGTGCGACTGGATTTTTCCGGGGGGATGCTAGACTCGCCGGGCTCCGAACCCATCCGCCCTCTTGCCCGGCCTCACGGCCGCCGTTCCGCAGACATGCGCCACGTCCTCTCGGCCACGGTCCAGAACGTCCCCGGCGTGCTCGCCCACGTCTCGGGCATGCTCGCCTCCCGCGGCTACAACATCGACAGCCTCGCCGTCGGCGAGACCGAAGACCCACGGTTTTCCCGGATGACATTCGTGCTCCGCGGCGACGACCGGGTGCTCGACCAGGTTCGCCGCCAGCTCGAAAAGATCGTCACGGTCGTCCGCGTCGACGACATCAGCTCCCGCAACTATGTGGAGCGCGATCTGATGCTCCTCAAGGTGGCGGCTCCGGCCGGCCCCGCCCGCACGGAGGTGAAGGAGCTTGCGGAGATCTTCCGCGGCCGGATCGTCGACGTAGCCGGCGACAGCGTGATCGTGGAGATCTCGGGCACGGAGAAGAAGCTCGAGGGCTTCATCGAACTGATGCGGCCCCGCGGCATCCTCGAACTCGTCCGCACCGGCCGAATCGCGATGGTGCGGGGCAGCCTGCCCACCCGCGAGCTCACCGAGGCGGCCGACGGCGGCCGCCCCGCCGACGCCGCCGACGCCACCGACTCACTCGCCTGACACACACCCTCCCACCACCACGCCAGGAGCATCCCGTGCCCGCGACGATTTATTACGACGCCGACGCCGACCTCGCCGCCCTCAAGGGCAAGACCATCGCCATCATCGGCTACGGCTCGCAGGGCCATGCCCAGGCCCAGAACCTCCGCGACAGCGGGCTCAATGTCGTCGTGGCCCAGCGTCCGGGCGGCCCCAACTATGAACTCGCCAAGAGCCACGGCTTCTCGCCGATGAGCGTCGAAGACGCCGTGAAGCAGGCCGACGTGATCAACATCCTGCTGCCGGACGAACTGGCTGCCGACGTTTACCGCGCGGCGATCAAGCCCAACCTGAAGAAGGGTGCCGTGCTGATGGCCAGCCACGGCTTCAACTTCCACTTCGGCCAGATCGAGCCGCCGGCCGGTCACGACATCCTGCTCGTCGCCCCGAAGGGCCCCGGCCACCTCGTCCGCAGCGAATACGTGAAGGGGGGCGGCGTGCCCTGCCTGATCGCCCTCGGCCCGAACGCCTCGGCCGAGACCAAGAAGATCGGCCTGGCCTATGCCAAGGGCATCGGCGGCACCCGCGGCGGCGTGATCGAGACGACGATCGCCGAGGAGACCGAGACCGACCTGTTCGGCGAGCAGGCAGTGCTCTGCGGCGGTGTGTCGGAGCTGATCAAGGCGGGCTTCGACACGCTCGTCGAGGCCGGCTACCAGCCCGAGATGGCCTACTTCGAGTGCCTCCACGAGATGAAGCTGATCGTCGACCTGCTCTACCAGGGCGGCCTGGAGTACATGCGATACAGCGTGTCGAACACCGCCGAGTATGGCGACTACACCCGCGGCAAGCGGATCATCACCGACGAGACCCGCGCGGAGATGAAGAAGATCCTCGAGGAGATCCGCTCGGGCGAGTTCGCCCGCGACTGGATCCTCGAGAACCGGGCCGGCGCCGCGATGTTCAAGAGCACCCGCCGCCGCGAGCGGGAGCACCAGCTCACCCGCACCGGCCGCCAGCTCCGCAAGATGATGAAGTGGATCGAGAGCAAGGAAGTCTGATCCGAAGAGCCTGAGCGAGGGAGTGTGATGACGCCCGAGGAATACCAGGCCCGCAGTCTTTACGAGCAGCTCCAGCCGGGCGACCGGGTGGAGGTGGCGCACGGAGTGACCGTGGGCTCCAGCGCGAAGTGGAGCACCACGACCGTAGGCAAGGTGCTGCGGACGGAGCGGCGGCGGCATGGCCTCCACTTCCGCCGCAACGCCGACGACAAGGTCTACAGCGACGTGCTGATCCTCGCCCGCGACGACGGCGAGCTCACCACGGTGACGATCGACGAGTTCACGCGGCTCCGCCGGCTGTAATGCCGTCCGCCGCACCCGCTCGCGCCGTAGTCCGCATGCTCCGCATGCGGCCCACGGCGTGAAGACCGCAGGCCCGGGCTATTCCGCAGCGGGTCGGCATGCCTCGATCCTGAAACATTGGCCCCTCGGCCTTCACACCCCCTCCCGCACACGGAGTGTGCGGACTACGGCTGCGCGAGCACGCGGAGTGACGGGTCTACGGGTTCGTCAGCGTCCGCCGTCCGCCGGTCGTTCATGCCACGCGGGCGATGATGCACTTGAGGTACTCGCCCTCGAGGCAGCTGGCGCTCACGGGGTGATCGGGGGCCGCGCCACGGCATTCGAGCAGCTGGATCGGGCGGCCCGACCGCTGGGCCACGCCGGCGAGCATCTGCAGGAAGTCATCCCGCGGCACAGAGCCGGAGCAGGAGCAGGTGACGAGGATGCCGCCAGGCTCGAGCAGATCGACGGCGACACGGTTGATGCGGTGGTAGGCCCGCAGGGCATCGTCGACGCTCGCACGGCTGCGGGCGAACTTCGGCGGATCGAGGATCACCATGCCGAACCGCTCGCCCGCGGCGCTCAGGGCGTCGAGCTTCTCGAAGGCGTCGGACGTCTCGACCGTCACGTTGGCCGCGCCGTTCAAATCGGCGTTGGCCTTCGCGAGCGTCGTCGCCTTGGCACTCGAATCGACGGCCAACACGCTGCGGGCACCGCCCGCCGCGCAGGCCACCGCGAAGCCGCCGGAGTAGCAGAACATGTCGAGCACCCGCCGGCCGCGGGCATAGGCCGCCGCGGCCTGCCGGTTGTCGCGCTGGTCGAGGTAGTAGCCCGTCTTCTGCCCCTCGGCGAGATCGACGCCGAACCGCAGGCCCCGCTCGGCGACGAAGATCGGGCCGGTCGGGGGCGTGCCACGAACCACGCGGTCGGCCAGATGCAGGCCTTCGAGTTTCGCCAGGCCGCGATCGGCGCCCCGCAGGAGAATGGCCCGCGGGGCCACGAGCGACTCGAGGATGTCGCAGATCATCTCCAGTCGCGGCACGAGGGCCGCGGCCGTCACCTGCACGGCCAGAGAGTCGCTGTAGCGGTCCACGATCAGGCCGGAGAGGTCGTCGCCTTCGCTGTTCACGAGGCGGCAGCCGCCGGCGCGGTCGTCGAGGCCGAGCGCCCGCCGCAAGGCGACCGCCGCCTCCAGCCGGGTTCGCCAGAAGGCCGCATCGAGCCGCGTGGCCGCATCGAAGGCATAGAGCCGCACACGAATCCGGCTGGCGGGATTCCAGAGGCCGCGGGCCACGAACGTGCCGTCATGGGTCGTCAGATCGACCACGTCGCCTTCCGCAGCCGTGCCGTCGAGCCGGAGCACGGCCGAGTCGAGCACCCACGGATGCCGGCCGAAAAACGGCCGGGCCCGCTTGGGCTTGAGCACCACGGTCGCGGTCGGCAGTCCGGTGCCGGGATCACTCTCCGGCCCGTTAGGCATGCACGACCTGCTTGGTCGGGCCTGGGAGCACGTGGGGCGCGGGCAGCGCATCGCTGCCAGGGTCGACCTTCACCTTGCGGCGTCGCCCTTCGCGGTCGGCCTTCTTCCGTTCGATCCGCAGCACGCTCCAGCTGAACACGGCACCCAGCGGACCAGCCAGCAGCGCCGGCAGGAAGACGAGGTTGCCGACCAGCGCGATCGTCAGCATCGAGAGCATCATGTAGCCGAACCGCTGCGTCGGGCCGAAGGGCGAGAGCGAGAAGACCGACAGGCCGATCCCGATCACGCCCCAGCTCTGGTACATCGCCCGCGCACAGCCCTTGTAGGCGAGCATCGTCGCCTTCCGGCGGTCAAGGCCCTCGGCGATGCCGCGGCGGAACCAGAGCATGAAGTGCACGACGTCGTCGACCGTCACGCCGAGCGCCACGCTCGGGGCCATCACGGTGCCAATGTCGATGAGCAGGTTGCCGGTGCCGAGCGACTTGAGGATCGAGTTGCCCCAGCCCATGCCGCCGAAGACCATGATCGCGGGGAACGCGGCCGGCAGCAGGAGCACGAGCCCGGCCGAAGCGGCCCGGCAGAGCAGGATCATCACCGCCACGATGATCGCGAAGTCCCAAATAAACCCGATCCGGAGTCCGTCGAGCAGCGAGTGCTGGGCCTTGTAGACGAGCGGCACGAGGCCCGTGTAGTCGACCGACACGCCGGGCACACCCTCGCCCTCGAGCCGTGCCAGGATCGGATCGATCTTCTTCTGGAGGTCGGCCTTGAAGAGGGCGTAATCCACTTCCTTCACGGCGCTCACGCGGGCGCTGATCCGCCACAGCTCCTGGGCGTGCATCTCGCCGTCGGACCCGGGCACCTGGGCCTCGCGGAGATAATCACCCGCGAGGAAGTCGTCGCGATGGGCGGTGAGCCGACGGTTGAGCACGCTCCGCCGCGTGCGGGCATTGAGGCCGATGGCCCGGCCCGCCACGCCGCCGATCCCGTCGCCCGAGTCGCCCACGTCGAGGCTGCGGCCGAACGTCACGGTCGAGAGCGAGCTGCCCACCTCGTCGAGGCCGCCGATCTCCTGCTGGATCTCGCCGACGAGTTCCATTCGCTCGAGGAAGTTGAGCGGACAGGCCTTGTCGTCGATCCGCACGAGGATTTCCATCGGCACGAGCGGGCCGAGATGATCCTCGAGCCACTGGTAGTCGGTGCGGATCCGGGCCTTCGGGGAAAAGAGCCGCATCAGCTGCACGCTGCTCTCGACCCGGGTCATGCCGTAGCCGATGCCGGCCATCACCAGCAGGCAGGCCGTGGCCGTGAGCGCGTGATGCCGTGTGATCCACTCGCCCACCTTCCACCACGGGCTCGCCTCGATCGGCCGCCATGCAGCCGACTTCTCGTCGTCGCCGGCCGCGGCCCCGATCTTGAGCTTGGGGGGAAAGAGCTCGAGCGCGGCCGGCATGAGCGTCACGAGGATCACGAAGCTCGTAAGCACGCCGAGCGCCGAGAAGATGCCGAACATCCGGATGGGCACCAGTTCGCTCACCGCGAGCGTGGCGAGCCCCACGGCCGTGGTGCCGGTGGCCAGCGTGAGCGGCAGGAGTGCATGCTGGACCGCGTGACCGGCCGCCCCCTCCTGCACGCCGGTTTCAGCGAACTGGTCGCGGTAGTAGTTCGCGAGGTGGATCGCGCCCGACGTCGTCGCCACGTAGACCAGCGAGGGCATCGTGAGCAGGATCGCATCGACCGGATAGCCCGAGTACCACACGATCGCGAGGCTCGCGAACATGCTATAGACACCCGAGGCGATGACGAGCGTGACAAGCATCGGGCTCTTCAGGCTCCACCAGCTGACGATGCCGCCCACGACGAGCGACAGGCCGAAGAGCACCGTCACGCTCGTCTGTCCCGCCTTGTCGATCGAGACGTTGTCGACCGGCGGACCGCCCATGTGGACAGAGGCTTCGGGGATGCCGCACTCCTTCACGGCGACTCGCTTGATCGTGTCGATCGCCCCGTGCAGGTTGGCCCGGGCGGTGTCGGACAGGGTCAGCACCAGGCAGGTCTGCCGGGCGGCGTGGTCGTCGGCAGGGGAGTTGGGCTCGACGCCGGCCGGGGGAGGGCCGATCAGGGCACCGGTCAGCCGATTGACGGCCTCGGCCGGATCGAGGTTAAGCGGCTCCTGCGACATCTGGGCGACCGCCCGCGGGCCGGTCTGGGCCGTCTTGAAGAACAGCGGCCGGTCGATCCGGGAGGCCTCCTCCGGGGGCGGCAGAAGCTTCCGGGCCAGCAGTTCGAGCCGGGGGTCGGCCATCGTGCAGCCGTCCCAGCTGACGAGGACGAACTCCTCGCCCTGGAAGTTCTGGCGGAAGAACCGGTAGGTCTGGGTTTCCGGGTATTCGAGGGGCAGCCAGCCTTTGACGTCGTTGCGGTTGTTGCCCTTGGCCTTGATCGCCCCGATCACCACCAGCGGCAGCAGGAACACCAGGACCGCGAGGATCCCGACGCTATACCGCTGGTAGAAGTTCTTCCGGGAGTGCGACTGCTGCGACATCGATGTCGTCCGGGCCGTTGCGAAAGGCGGGCTTCAAACCCGCCAGGACGTGAAACCCTACAGGTGTTTCCGAGGTCAGTCCATATCGTTCGGGCCACCCGACACCCATTTTTTGCCCACGCCGTATGACGTAAGTCGTTTTCCGGGAAGAGCTTCCGCCATATGCACCGGCGGCACATCCGGCACGGACACCATCGACCTTACCGGTCTGTCAGGATGGGGACCCTGGAAAATCCACCCGTGTGGAGGGGGCGAGGTCGCTCGCGGTGAACCCGCAGTCCTTGTGGGAACCATCGCAGAACGGCCGCGTGCCCGTCTGGCCGCAGCGGCACAGGGCGACGGCCCGCTTGTGACTGGGCAGGGGAAACTCCCGGCCGGTGTGGTCGGTCACCCGCAGCCCCACCTGAGCCTGGCCGTCGAGGACGGGCAGTTCGACGACGAGCGGGCCGTGTTCCCGACACCGGATCGTGACCACCGGGCTGCCAGGCGGGGCAGGCCGCGGGGGCTGGTCAGCGGGCCGTCGCGGCTGGTCTGGCTGGCTCATGGCAGCTCCTTGGCGGGCTGAGTGGGGGCCTGCCGGGCGATCCACCACCAGAGGGCCGCGGCCAGGGTCAAGAGCACGAGCGACACGAGCTGCGAGATCGACAGCGGCGTGCCGAGGGCCGGCGGCTCGTCCACCCGGATCGCCTCCAAGAGCAGCCGCGACAGCGGATGCAACGTCAGCACGAGGGCAAACACCTGACCGTCACGACGGGCCAGCGGCGTGTAGAGCATCGCCACGATGGCGAGCAGCGCCGCGTCGATCGCGGCATACAGCTGGGCGGGGTGGATCGGCAGGCTCCAGGGCTGTCCCCCTGATTCGCCAGCGGGGCGCAGCAGCCCGCGAGCAGCCTGATCGAGCCACGGGGGACTCTCCGGCGGAAATCGCACCGCCCACGGGAGGTCACACGGCCCGCCGTAGCAGCAGCCATTGAGAAAGCAGCCCACGCGACCGAGGGCGAGTCCGACGAGCAGTCCCGGCGCGATGCAGTCGGCGAGCCTGAGCAGTGGCAGGCCACGGCGACGCGCGAATCGCCAGGCCGCCCAGGCCGCCGTCGGCAGCGAGCCAAACACGACGAGCCCGCCGGCCGCGAGGTTCAGCACGCTGCCGAGTGACTCGACCAGGCTCATGCCGGGCCGAAAGAACTGTTCGCGATATTCGATCACGTAAAAGAGCCGCGCCCCGACGAGGCCCCACAGAAACACTTCCATTCCCAGGGCGAGGATCGTGTCGGCATCGAATCCGGCCGCGCGACCGCGGACGATCGACAGCCAGGTGCCGGCCGCAGCAGCCGCCAGCAGCATCACGCCGTAGCCGCGCACGGGCACGCCCTGTCCATCATCGAGCGCCGGCAGTCCCCAGGCGATCATCGCCCCGGCCACGAGCAGCGGCAGGCCGAGGGCCGACGCCGCCTGCTGCACGCCGTGCCGGATCGCGGTGCGAATGAACACCGCTCCGCCGGCCACGGCCCACACGGCCAGGAGGATGCCGAAGCCGAAGAGGGGCCAGGCGTCGGGGCCCGAGCCCAGATGCAACGGCACGTGAAAGAGCGTCGATCGCATCGTGTCAGCGAGTCCTCGACCGCGGCGGCAGCAGACGGTTGTCGATCAGCCGCGTGGAGCCGAGGCGGCCGGCCACCAGAGCGATGGCGGGCGGCTCGGCGCCGGCAACGGGCAGCGGCTCGAGCGTCTCGGCGGCGACGACGGCGGCGTAGTCGATGGCGATGCCCCGCGCCTCGAGCGGCTGACGGATGGCCAGCTCGACTGCGGCCACGTCGGCCCCGGACTGCCAGAGCCGCTCGGCAGCACAGAGTCCCTCGTGCAGGGCGACGGCCCGCTGCCGCTCGTCGACACCGAGATAGGCGTTCCGCGAGCTCATGGCCAAGCCATCGGCTTCGCGGACGGTGGGGCAGACCGTGATCTCGATCGGCAGGCCGAGGTCGCACACCATCCGCTTCACGACGAGCGTCTGCTGCCAGTCTTTCGCGCCGAAGTAGGCCACGTCGGCCGGCACGCAATGAAAGAGCCGGCACACGACCGTCGCCACGCCGGCGAAGTGCCCGGGCCGAATCTCTCCCTCGAACGGCCGCGCGGGCCCATCGACGACCACGCGGGTCGCTGCACCCGGCGGGTACATGTCGGCGGGCTCGGGCACGAAGATCCAGCGTGCCCCACGCGGCTCGAGGAGCGCCGCATCGGCGGCGAGTGTCCGCGGGTAGCGGGCGAAGTCTTCCGTGGGGCCGAACTGGGTGGGATTCACGAAGATCGACACGACGACATCGTCGCACTCGGCGGCAGCCCGTTCGACGAGGCTCGCGTGTCCCTCATGGAGCGCGCCCATCGTGGGCACGAAGCCGACCCGTCGTCCGGCGGCCCGCGCCTCGAGCACGGCGGCCCGCATCGCGGCCGGTGCGCGGATCTGCGCCACCTTCACGGCCGCGGTCATCAGAGCATCGCCTCGACCGCCGCCGTCGCCTCGGCGGTGGCCCGGCCCAGGTCGTCGGCGGGCACCACCACCACGGCCTTCGGCGCCCGTGGCGAGCGGGCCTCGCGCGACCGCAGCCGCGCGACGAGCCGTTCCTGCATCCGCACGAGCGCCGCGACGGCCGCCTCGGGCGCGGTGCAGACGGCGCCGCCGGCCCGCGCCACGTCGGCAAACACGTTCGACCAGCGATCGGCCTGCCGACAGCTGAAGGCGATCCGCTCCTCGAGCGTCGCCGCGTCGGCGACGAGCAGGATCGCCACATGCGGCTGGATCGTCGTGCGGGCGACGGCGTCGAGCTCGGCTTCGAGTCGGGCGAGCGACTCGCGGGGCAGTTCCTCAGCCGCCGCCACGGCGACCGCGTCGAGCCAGAAGTCGGCGATCGCGCCGTGCGGCTCGTCGTGCCAGCCTGCGCTCGCCAGCGGCCGCGCCCAAGCGGAGAGCGTCTGCGACCAGGCGGCTGATCCTGGCGGCAGTGCCGCGGGCAATGGTGCTGGCGCCCGCACCAGTCGCGAGAGCGTGGCGTCGGCCACCGCCTCAGCCACTTCGTGCGCCCCGCTCCCGGGCACGCCCACGACGGCCACGAGCGGATGCGACACGGAGATGTTGTCGAGGAGATCCCGCACGGTGCAGGCGGCCGTCGGCACGGTGAGATCGGCGGCGATCTCGACGGACGGCTCGAGCACGAATCGCCGGGTGGTCATTCGCGGGTGCGGCAGCGTGAGCGACTCCGTCTCGACCACGAGATCGTCGTAGAGCAGCAGGTCGAGATCGATCGTCCGCTCGCCCCAGCGTTCATGCCGCTCGCGATGCAGCGTGTTCTCCACGGCTGCGAGCATCCCCAAGACGTCCTGCGGCGGCAGGTCGGTCTCGATCAGGCATGCGCCGTTCAGATACGGATCCTGCCCTGCGGGGCCGCCCACGGGCGTTGTCTCGCGAAAGCGGCTCACTGCGAGGAGCGCCACGCCCGGCATGAAACGCAGCAGTTCGACAGCCCTGTCGAGCTGCTCACGCCGTCTGCCCAGATTGGAGCCGCATCCGATGAGGCATCGTGCCATGGCTGTCCCGTCCCTCGAGCGAGTCGGATCGCCGTATTCTACAGGCCATCGGGCCCGCCGGGGCAAATTCTCGAGCGACGGACGAGCAGACGGGCACGCACCAGCGGCTCAAAACAGGGAAAGTCGCCGGAAAACGGGGGGGACATCCAGGCCACGACCAAGGTCGTCGACAGTCGATCCCTCAAGTCGTCGCCCCCCGAACTACTCCGACGAAATTCCTGTTGTTCGTATGTCGCAAAGCTGGCCGTCACGGCCAACGCGGTGCGATGATGTCTCGCATTCTGTGAATGCTCGGAATGTTGTCAAGGCAACGCCGGCGCAGGCGAGGAACGCGCGCAAAAACGAGCGGCGCGACACTCGCTGCGCAAGCGTCTTGAGAAAATCACACGATGCCCGCTCTCCCCGATGACCATGTCGACGACGAATATCCGGATGCCGACGCAGATGGCGCGGGCTTCGCACCTGCAGACGACGACGTCCTCGCAGGCGCCACTGATTTCGCCGCGGAAAACACCGCTGACGCGTCGGCATCACCCTCGGCGCCGAGCTACTGGGCGGTCTCGCGCACGCCGCTGACGAGCCTCGTGTTCTCACTGCCGCTGGTGCTGGCGTACGAAGGGGGCGTGCTCTGGCTCGGCCGCGGCACGCCCCGCAACGGCGCCGACGTCTGGCTGCGGCAATTGCTCGACGCCTGTGGTTTTGGGTCCTATTTCCTGCTGCCAGCCGTCACGATCGTGGGCCTCCTTGCCTGGCACCACGTGGAGCACGACCGCTGGCACTTCAGCCCGGCCGTGCTGCTGGGCATGGCTGGCGAATGCGTGCTCTGGGCCGTGGCCCTCGTCGGCATTGCGCGGCTCCAGCAGCAGCTGTGGCCCCTCGAGTTCCAGTCGATCGCGTTGTGGCCGCTCGCAGCAGCGGCAGGGCCGCCTGCGGGCCTGCTGGAAGGGGCTCTCGCCCGCATCATCGGCTACTGCGGCGCCGGCCTCTACGAGGAGGTGTTGTTCCGGCTGCTGCTCCTGCCGGCGGTGGCGTGGCTGCTCGGGCGGCTCGGCAGCGGGCCGATCGCCGCGGCGGCCTGGGCAATCCTGATCACGAGCACGCTCTTCAGCCTCGCCCACTATGTCGGCCCGCTTGGCGATACCTTCGAACTCTACAGCTTTTCATTCCGGCTCGCGGCCGGTGTGTTTTTTTCCGTCGTGTTTCTGCTGCGTGGGTTCGGGATCGCCGCGGGCACGCATGCATTCTATGACCTCCTCGTGGGGCTGTTGTAGACGCCTGATCGCCGGGCAGTACGTGCATGCCTGTCATCGCTTGGTGGCCCCCGGAGGCTCCTCCTATACTTTGCAGCTGTCGTCATGCACTGCGTGTCGGTCGGGCCGCGCGGCTCGAGACCGCCGTGGCAGGGAGAGTCACCATCGTGTTATCGGTTCGGCCCAAGGCTGCAGACCTCGTGTTTCAGCTCTACGGGCGGATCGTGCATCCCGAGCTGTTCACGATCTGCGCGTCGCGGTCGATCGACCGCGGCGGCTACTCGGCCAGCATCGCGATCACGACGGCCGGCCATGTGCTCACCTGGCGGCGGGAGGGTCTCACGCTCACCGAGGTGGCCACCGACGCGGCCCAGCCGCTGCCGCTCAAGCGTCGGCTGCTGTCCCACCGCATCGTGGGCGAGCGAGGCGACCGAATGGAGTGCCGTGGCGGCACGAGCTACGAGACCTGCTTCCAGCTCGAGACGGTGACCGACGACGTGCTGTGGTCGTTTCAGCAGGAGCTGGTGGCGGCCGGCACCAAACGGGGTCTGCTCCATCGCTTTCAGGATGGCGGCCGGCTGGCCCTCGGCGCCGTGAGCTTCATCGACATCGAAACCCGGCCCCGTGGCCTGCTCGTGCAGGCGTTCCATACGTTCCCCGAGGATCGGGCGATCGTGAAGAGCCAGTCGCTCTTTGAGTTCACCTGATCGGGCCGCCCCTCATCTGGAATCCTCCATGCCGAAGCCTGCCCCTGCCCCCTCGCAGTCGTCCGCCGCAGCCGCCACCGCGGCCCGTCGGAGCCGCGTGCTCATCGCCGACGACAACGAGCCGAACCGCGAGCTGCTCGAGGTCTATCTCGCAGACGTCGACTGCACGATCGCGACCGCGGTCGATGGCCGCGACACGCTCGACAAGGTGGCGAGCTTTGATCCCGACGTGATCCTGCTCGACGTGATGATGCCGAAGCTCTCCGGCTTCGAGGTCTGCCAGCAGCTGAAGTCGAATCCCGCCACCAGCCGGATCATGATCCTGATGGTGACGGCCCTCGGCGAGCTGGGCGACATCGAGCGGGCCGTGGAGGCGGGCACCGACGACTTCCTCTCGAAGCCCGTCAACAAGGTGGAGCTCGTGAAGCGGGTCGAGAACATGCTCAAGCTCCGCCACGTGAGCGACGAGCTGGAGCGGCTGCGGAGCTACATCCGCACGATGGACGACGACCAGCCGCCCCGATAGGCCGTCACTCACTCGTAGGCTTGTCACGCCGTGACAAGCTGCTTTCCGGCGACGGTGTCGCCGGGCTACGTGGCGACGGCGTCGCCGGGCTACTCCCTCGGCCGGAGGCCGACGTGCTCCAGCACGCGTTTGGTCGCGGGCGACTTGTTGAGCACATAGAAGTGGATGCCGGGCACACCCGCGGCCAAGAGCCCCTCCACCTGCCGGGCGGCCAGGGCCACGCCGGCCTCGAACTGCGCCGCCTCGTCGTCCCCCGCCGCCTCGAACTCGCGGGTGAAGTCGTCGGGCAGCCGCGCCTTGCACAGGCTGGCTATCCGGCGGATCTGGGCGTAATTAGTGACGGGCATCACGCCCGGCACGATCGGGGCCGTGATCCCGAGGGCCCCACACTGCTCACGAAACCGCAGGAAGTCGGCGTTGTCGTAGAAGAGCTGCGTCACCACGACATCGCCGCCGGCGTCGCACTTCCGCTTGAGGTTCTCGAGATCGGCCGCAGGGCTCACGGCCTCCTGGTGCGTCTCCGGGTAGCCGGCCACGAGGATGCCGAACTCGGGAAACTCGCCGCGGATCAGGGCCACGAGTTCCGATGCATACCGCAGGCCGCCAGCCACGGGCGTAAACGAGGTTTCGCCCTTCGGCGGATCGCCTCGCAGCGCCACGATCGCCGCCACGCCGCGGTCGCGGGCCTCGCGCAGGTAGTGACGGAGTTCGTCCACCGAGCTGCCCACGCAGGTGAGGTGGCTGGCCACCGGCACGTTGTGCCGGGCCTTCACGCCCGAGATCACGTCGAGCGTCTTCGACTGCGTCGAGCCACCGGCGCCGTAGGTGCACGTGATGAGTGCCGGCTGGTAGGCCATGAGCTCGTCCACCGTGCGCCACATCACGGCTTCCGACTCGGGCGTCTTGGGGGGAAACAGTTCGAACGAGAGTCCGAACCGACCAGTGGCGTAGGCGTCTGTGAGCGTCATAGCCGAGTATCGTAGCCCGCCCCGGGAAGAAGCGGAATCAGCCGACCGTGGGGACGGCGAGGCCGGCGACGGCCTGCACGAGGTCGCGGTCAACGGGCAGGAGTTCGAGGCCGCGGCGGGCCATCATCCGCCCGAGCACCGTGGTCACCTGCTCGACCGTCGCGCGGCTGCCGCTCGGGCCGCCGCCAATCATGGTGGAAAACCCGGGCACGACCTCCGGCACGTTGCCCCCGACCGTGGCCGCCGGGCCGATGCGGCAGCCGCAGGGCAGCGACGTATGGATGGCGGTCTTCGTGAAGTCGGCGATGACCGCGCCGAGGAACTGCCGGCCGGTGTCGATCACGTCGGCGCCGCCGTCACACCGCGGCTCGTGCAGCCGGATCGAACCGTAGCTTGTCTTCAGGTTGCTCGTGATCGTGCCCGCTCCGAGATTCACCCAGCTGCCCAGATGGCTGTGGCCGAGGAAGCCCTCGTGAGCCTTGTTGGAGAATGGCTCGAGCACGCTGGCCTCGATCTCGCCCCCCACGCGGCAGCTGCGGCCCACGGCCGTGCCGGCCCGCAGCCACGCGTGCGGATTCACGCGGGCGCCTGGCCCGATCCAGATCGGACCATCGAGGCAGACGAACGGTCCGATCTCGGCGCCGGCTTCGACCACCACCGGGCCGCTGCGCACGACAACGGGGTCAGCCACGTGGCCCCCCGCGGCAACGAACAGACCCGGCCGAAGTTCCTGATAGGCCCCGGAGTCGATTCGCACTGCGAGTGATCCGGCGATCGCTCGCTCGTGGGCCGTGATGATGTCGTGCGGCGCGGCGATGACCGCGAGCTCTGCCGCTGCATCCGGCAGCACGAGCGACTCGATCGCGGCGACGGGATCCTCACCGCCGGCGAGGAGTCGTTCAACGATGGCGTGATCGGGTCCGCCACCGTCGGCGTCCAGATGAAGGACGGCCGCGGCGATGCTGCCCGCCTGCCGTACTGCGCCACGGTGGCCAGCTTCGACGAGCCCGCGAAGTGAAACCAGGTTCTCACGGCTCGGCACCACCCGGGCGTTCACGAGCAGGGCGACGGCCCCGTGCCGTGACGCGGGCGGCTGCCAGCCTGCGTCAGCCGCGCCGCCCCAGACGGCGAGGCGACCGCCGAGGCCGGCGAGATGCGCCGCCAGATGCGGCCGCACGGCCCGCCGCACGTGGCCGAGATGCCCGAGGGCCTCCACGAGCGTGTGGGATCCGAGCGTGAGGTCGCAGGCGGGGCGGGCGACGACGAGGTCGCCGAGCTGTGCGACGGCGGCATCCTCGAACACGACGACGTTCATGCGGGCACACTCCCGAAGCGCACGAAACCGGCAGGATCAGCCCAGACACTCTACCGCCGCTGGCAATGCCGCGGGTGTCGGCGTAGGCTTCGGAATCGGCGACGCCCCTCACGAGCCGGAGTGGCGGAATGGCAGACGCGGCGGACTCAAAATCCGTTGCCCGCAAGGGCGTGTGGGTTCAAGTCCCACCTCCGGCATTGCGAATATCACGGGAAAGAACGCGGTTCGGGATCGGGCAGCCTCACGTGCTCAAGCCCCAAGAGTGGCAGCTGTTCGGCAGCCTGTTGGGTAAATCGCCGAAAAACGCTTGGATCGTCGCCGAGATCAAGTCGTGCTGCATGCTGGCGTCGCTCTTAGACGTGCAGCTCATTCGGGCTGCCCAGAACGTCGTGCCCGTTGCGGTCACTGCGGGTGACAAGATCGAGTGCCTGCGGCAGGCGGCTTCCGGTAGGTGCCTGTCGGCTGATCGAGCGGGGGTGTATGCGCGGTCGGAGAGTGTTCGAGGAGGGCGACAGCGGAGAGTGGTGCGGGAGCGGGGGTGCATTGAGCATCTGACCGAGACGCGCGAGGATCTTCCGGATCAGCCCCCGGCTTGGACGCAACGCGATGAGACTGATGTCAACGCCACGCCCCGGCACTCAAGTTGAATATCCTCGCCGACCCAGGCCATGGGCTTGGCCCATGTGATCCGCGAGGTGTCGCGGGAGCGTGGTTTGGCGCATGAGTCGCAGACGCCCGTGATCCGAACGAACCGCGTCACGTGGGCTAAACGTTGTTGGTTTCGCTGTAATCAGCCCCGAATGGTCTGATGCTGAAGTTGAAATTCCCGATGTGTGCGAATGTGCGTGTGCTGCCATTTGCCAACGCCTGTCGGGCGGCCTGATCCTGCGGGACCGCATTGCTTCCGAAGGTCTCCGTGGCGATCGGCGAGGTGGCCCCCCCGCCGGGCAGCGGTCCGTGAACCATCAGCTGTCCGACAGCGTCGGTCATCCGCCGCGGATCGACGACCGCCGCCGCCAGGGTGACGTCGCGGCGGATGACGGCCTGCTCCGCCGCCTGACTCCCGGCGGTGGCCTCGGCCTCCGCCTGCGCGACCGCGAGTCGCGGGCCTGCGGCAAGGCTGGCTGCGAATCCGGCGTCGGCGGCCATGAGGCACCGCGGCTCGAGCGGTTGGAGGGTGAGGAGGGTGGACGAAACACGGCTTCGGTAGGACTGGCGGCCAGACATGGCTGATCTCCTGGTTGGGGGTGCCGGGGGCGTTTGCGAGGGCGTGTCGGACGCCCTCTCCCATCACAGCGCGGTTTCCGCCCGCGTGTTACAT
>JAPOJV010000140.1 GCA_029978085.1 bacterium | reverse complement strand
CGAGCTTGCCGGAGTCGATGATCTGCTTGGCGAACAACACCGCCGGGATGCGGCGGTAGTTGTACCAGACCATGTTGGGCACGCCGGCCTTCTCAACGGCGGCGCACATCTTCTCGCCTTCGGCCGTATCCATCGACAGCGGCTTTTCGCAGAGGATCGCCTTGCCGTGCTTCGCGGCCTCGATCGCGATCTCGGCATGGAGATTGTTGGGCGTGCAGATGTCGATCGCATCGACGTCGTCGGCCGCCACCACCTTCCGCCAGTCGGTTTCCACGCGGGCGTAGCCCCAGCGATCGGCGAAGGCCTTGGCCTTCTCGGCGTCGCGGGCCGCCACGACCTGCAGCTTCGGCAGGTACTCGAGGTCGAAGAAATCCTTGACGCGGTTGTAGCCATTGGAGTGGGCGCGGCCCATGAAGCCGTAGCCGATCATGCCGATGCGGAGTTGCTTAGCCATCGATCAGGTCCTTTTCTGTTGGGTGAGGGTCACGTGTGAGGCGCCGGCTTCGGGATGGCAGCTGTCTCGTCGCGGTGGGCCGCGGCGGCCCAATGCTCCTCGAGCAGCCGCCAGTCCCTCCGCCTCGTCTCGAGGTCGTTCAACTCGGAGCAGCCGTTATCGCGGGCCGTGTCGGAGGAAAGGCTCCGGCCTCCTGGGAAAAAGAAAAGTGAGGGGTTACGCCCAGCCGTGGGCGTCGCGGACGTCGATCATGGTCTTCAGGATCGTGTTCCAGGTGTTGGGGTTTTCGAGCGTCGAGTTCGGGAACATGCAGCCGTCCCAGCAGATGTGCCTGATGCCGCGGTCGGCGGCGCCTTCGAGCCAGTAGCCCGAGCACTTCACGATGTCGAGCTTGCCGTTCGGGTCGTCGGCCCGGCAGTGCTTGCCCGTCTTGTCGTGCGAGCCGGCGCCATGTACTTCGCCGTCGTTCTGGGCCACGTGGAAGTCGATCGTCCAGGGCCGCAGCTTGTCGGCCATCTGCTTGTAGGCCGGCCAGAACTCGGCGTCGGAATAGCCGGGCTTCACGAGGGCGTGCTCGGGGGCGTTGTAGCCGAGCAGGTAGAGATAGGTGTGGGCGAGGTCGCACTGGAAGCCGAGCGAGCCCGGCATGTCCACCGCCTCGAGGAGATCCAGCACGTCCTTCCAGGAGTGCATGCCCGCCCAGCAGATCTCTCCCTCCGCCGCCAGCCGCTCGCCATGGGCCGCGGCCACGATCGCCGCCTCGCGGAACGTCGCCGCGATCGTCTTCGTGTTGGCCGCCGCGTTCTCCCGCCACTTGTTGACGCCGCACCCGGCCGAGTCGATCCGTATCACGCCGTACTGCCGCACGCCGTGCTCGTTGAAGATCCGGGCGATCCGGCAGGCCTTCTTCACCGCGGTGATGAACTTGGCCCGCTGCACGGGCGTGCCCATCGCCGAGTCTCCGACCGTGCCCGGCCAGATCGGGGCCACGAGCGAGCCGACGGTGAACCCGTGGGCCGCGATCGTGTCGGCGATCCGCCGGATGTCGCTCTCCGAGGCATCGGGATCGGTGTGCGGGAAGAAGAGGAAGTAGTCGATACCGTCGAACTTTTGGCCGTTGACGTTCGCCGCCGCGGTCAGCTCGAGCATCCGCTCGAGGGAGATCGGCGGCTCCTGGCCGGGATCGGTGCCCTTGCCGACGAGGCCGGGCCACATCGCGTTATGGAGCTTGGGGGCGGTGTGCGACATCTCAACGCTTCTTTCCGTGCTTGGGGAGATCGGGGTGGACGTCGGGCCCGAAGTAGCGGAGGGAGACGAGGGGGCCGGGGCCGGTGTTTTCCACGGTGTAGCCGGCGGCCGCTGCTTCTGCGCTGATGAACAGTTCGTCGGCCGTCATCTGGCCGAACCGGATCAGCGTCGGCGTGGCGACGTCGTGCACGCCAACTTTGCCCTCGCCCTGCACCGTGATCCAGCCGCTGGCGCCCGCGTCCTGAATGGTGATCTTCGCACCCGGCTCGACCGTCAGTTCCTTCGCGCTGAAGAGTTGCCTGCCGTCCACGTGGCCGTAGACGATCCAGCGGTCGGTCGCGCCGGGCACGCTCCGCTTCGCGTCCACGATGGGCGAGAGGAAATTGCTCTCCTTGTAGTGCGTATCGACGTTCTTCTCCCAGTCGAGCTGGCCGATGATGAAGTCGAGGTCGTGGTGTTTCTCCTTCGGCATGTCCTTGACGAGCAGGCTCCACGGCACCGCCCGTCCCTCGACGAGCGACTGGAACATCGCGAACACGTCGCTGCCCCACTGCGGCTCGTAGGTGAGGAGCGAGCCCGGGGCATGCAGCACGCCGGGCGGAATCAGCCAGCCGGTGCCCCGTTCGAGCCGGTAGGCCTTGGAGTGGTCGAGGATGCCGTTGTCCCCCTTGTTCCAGTTTTCGAGGCAGCGGCGGAGGTCGTCCTTCGTCGTGCCCGGCTCCAGGCCCATGAACGTGTAGGGGAAGTTGTTGTCGCAGTTGTTGTACTGCGGCGGAAAGTAGTAGCTCTCCGGCTTGCCTTCCTGGCCCACGAGCTTCGCGTCGTCGAACGACTGGTGCATGTGATGGGGGATCGGCCCCATGTTGTCGAAGAACTTCGAGTAGACGGGCCACTTCTTGTAGGTGTCCCAGATCGACGTGCCGACGAGCTTCGCGGCTCCTTCGCTCACGGCGTCGCGGAGCAGGAATCGCTCGCCGTCGAACACACACCACGACAGGCCCTCGTCGGGCACGCGGCCTTCATTCGCCGCTTCCGTCGTGCTGGCGAACCACCGCTCGTCGATGCCTCCCCGGTCGAGGCCGTAGGCGTAGTAGTCGTCGGGATGGAGCCGCACCCGCTTGCCGGGGTGGAGGAAGCTCCGCGGCACCCACGTGGGCGAGAGCCGAAGGATGCCCTTGCCGGCGTTCATCGCCTTGTCGAGGGCGGTGCCGACATTCTTCGCCTCGGGAAGTGTGGCGGACGTCTTCGATGCAGTGGCCGTGGCCATGACAGGAACCCCTGAGCGTGAGAAGCGGAATGCGAGCCCTGAGTTGTACGACTCCCCCGAAATGCCCGCAAGAAGTGACGGGAAACGGTCGCGCTTCCGACGGTCAGCGGGCAGTCCTGTCGCCCGTGGTCGTGATCGACTCGGCCAGCCGCTGCACCGAGAGCGGGGCTGATCCCTCCGCCTTATTGTTGACCGTGATGAACACGTCACGGCCCGCGGCCGCGGCACCGCAAGCGAGGCCGGCCAGAGCCGCCCGCGTCGGCGCATCCTCTTCGACGAGGCGGTTGAAGGGAGCGTACTCGGACCGTGCTTCGTCGTAGCGTCGACCCGCGTGAAGATTCCACCGGGCTATGAGGGGCAGCCGGCAGTCGGCCGCGTCGAGGCTGAACGTCGCCGCCTGCTCGCCCGCAGGTGGCATCCGGGCATGCACCGCGAGGCACGGAGCGACGCCGGCGTCCCGCAGCGCGGCGGCGAACTCGGCGCAGACGAGCTGCGGGTCGCGGACTTCGACCGCGTAGAGTGGGCCGCGGGGCAGCACCGCCATGAACGCCGCGATCCGCGCCGCAAGTCGGGGCACATCGGCGAGCAGCCGGTGGCCGAGCGGAGGAAACTGGAACACGAGCGGCCCGGCATGGATCCCGAGACCCTGCAGGGCGGGCTGGACGAACGCCGTCGTCGCGGCCGCGGCATCGAGGAACGACGGATTGTCGCGGGCCGGCTCTCCCGACCCGCTCCTGCGGATCACGGGATCGGTGACCGCAGCCGGTGCCTTCACCACGAATCGGAAGGAAGCCGGCACCTGGCCCGCATAATGAGCGAACTCGGCCCGCGAGAGCGGCGCGTAGAAGGTGCGGTCGAGGCTCACCGTCCGCATGAGCGGATGCCGGGCGTAGGCTGCCAGCCCGTGCTTCGCGAGCACTTGCTCCGACGCCGGTCGCCCATTGCGATCGGCATAGACGATCCCCGTCCAGCCGGGAAACGACCAGCTCGACGTGCCAAGATGGATGCGAGCCGGAAGCCTCGCCCCGAGGGCCTGGAGGGCGTCGTCGACCCGGGCTGGATCGACGGCATCGGCATCGTCGAAGAGCGACAGCTGCGCCGTGGTCATGGCATCACCCCCATCACACTACACTACGGCGGCTGTGTACCTGCAATCCCGCCCCCCGGATGTGTGCGCCATGCCCGCGACGACGATCGTTTGGTTTCGCCACGACCTGCGGATCGACGACAACCCGGCGCTCATCGCCGCGGCCGCCCGCGGGGCCGTGGTGCCGGTGTTCATCTGGGCGCCCGACGAGGAGAAGCCGTGGCCGCCGGGGGCCGCGTCGCGGTGGTGGCTGCATCACTCGCTCGAGAAACTCGCCGCGGCCCTCGAGAAGCTCGGTGCGCCGCTCGTCATCCGGCGTGGGCCGACGCAGGTGGCGCTCGAATCACTCGTGAAGGAGACGCAGGCGACCCACGTGGCCTGGAACCGGCGGTACGAGCCGGTCGTCATCGCCCGCGACACGGCGATCAAAAAGAAGCTCGCCGCCGGGGGGCTCGACGTCGAGAGCTTCAACGGCAGCCTGCTCTTCGAGCCGATGCACGTGGCGACGAAGGAGGGCAAGCCGTATCAGGTGTTCACGCCGTTCTGGCGGGCACTCCTCGGCCGCGACGAGCCGGCGGCGCCGCTGGCCGGCCCGAAGAAGCTCACGGCGGCAGCCGCCGCGGCCAAGAGTCTCGCCGTCGCCGATCTCGGCCTCCTGCCGACGATCGACTGGGCGGGCACGATGCGGAAGACATGGACGCCGGGCGAGGCTGGAGGGGCGAAGCGGCTCGCGGTGTTTCTCGCCGACCGCATCGGCGGCTACGGCACCGAGCGGGATCGTCCCGACCACGAGGGCACGAGCAGCCTCTCGCCCCACCTGCACTTCGGCGAGATCTCGCCGCGACGGGTGTGGCACGCCGTCCGCGAGGCGGCGGGAGGGAAGCCGGCCGCGAAGATCGTGGGAAGCCCGGAGGTGTATCTCCGCGAGCTGGGCTGGCGGGAATTCGCCAATCATCTGCTGTATCACTTTCCGCATACGACCGACGCGCCCCTGCGGGCCGACTATGCGCGGTTTCCGTGGGCGAACGATCCCGTGGGCCTGCGGGCCTGGCAGCGGGGCCGCACCGGGTTTCCGATCGTCGATGCCGGGATGCGGCAGCTGTGGGCCACAGGCTGGATGCACAACCGCGTGCGGATGATCGTGGCGAGCTTTCTCGTCAAGGACCTGCGGATCTCCTGGTTGGAGGGCGCGAGGTGGTTTTGGGACACGCTCGTCGATGCCGACCTCGCCGCCAACACGCTCGGCTGGCAGTGGGCCGCCGGCTGCGGCGCGGATGCGGCCCCCTACTTCCGGATCTTCAATCCGACGAGCCAGGCCGCGAAGTTCGACCCCGATGAAGCGTATGTCCGCACCTGGGTCGATACCTCCGCGGCTGACTATCCGGAGCCGATCGTCGACCACGCCGAAGCCCGCCTGCGGGCGCTCGAGGCGCTCAAGGTCGTGAGCAAGGCGCGATGATTCGTCGTCCGGTCACGCCGCGACATGCCCACGGGTAGTCCGGTCACGCCGTGACCGGAAAGCATGTCAGGGCGTCACATGCCCACGTGGCGTGACGACGACTACGACTTCCGGCGCTCGATGTCGTTCTTCGCGGCGCGAACCTTGGCTTTCGCATTTTCCTGGGCGTCGGGATCGCCGACCTTGTTCGCCGACTTCTCGGCCTCCGCGATCAGCTTCAGGGCAGCCTTGCGATCGCCGTTGACGCTCGTGGCGTCGGCGACGGCGACGAGGGCATAGGTGCGGTTCTCGGACCCCTCGATCCCCTTGGCGGTCGAGGCGGCCTCGCCGAGCAATTCGGTGGCCTTGTCCTTGTCGCCACTCTGAGCCCGCACGTTGCCTGCAGCCGCGAGGGCCTCGGCCCGGGCCCGTGGGCTCTCCACGCTGCGGGCGCTTTCCTCGAGAGTGGCGACCATGTCGCTCGCTTCCTTGGCCAGCCCTGCGTTCACGTAGCCCATGGCCACGGCGGCGAGCGCCTGGGCGCGGAATCGCTCCTCCACGTTGCCGGAGATCGACGTGGCCTCTTTGAGAGACCGGCGGGCCGCGGCCGCATCGCCGATGCCCCCCTGTCGCACGCCGTAGATGCCGCCGGCCGTGGCGAACAGGGCCGAGCGGCTGATGTCGTCGGGAATCTCCGGCGCCATCTTGAGCGCCTGCTTGATGACGTCGCGGGCCGCACCCTTCTCGCCCAGCTCCGAATAGACGGCGGCGATGTCCACGAGAAGTGGCGCTGCGAGCACGGGATTGATCACCCGCGGCGGCTCTTCGGGGACGGCCTCCTCGGGCGGCGGCTCCGCTGCCGCGACGTCGCCTTCGGCGGCCGGTTCGGCGTTGCCCTCGGCTGCAGCTTCACCGTCTGCCGCCGGAGCTGCGTCGGCGGCGGCGGCCTCTGCAGGCGGTGCCGCCTCGGCGGGAGCCGCGCCGTCGGCAGCGGGTGCGGCTTCAGCCGGCGTGGCACCTTCAGCCGCAGGCTCCCCCTCGGGCTGCGGCTCACTGCCGGCCGCTTCGCCGTCCGCGGGGGCCGCTGCCTCGGCGGCGGGCTGTGGCTTGGGCTTCCGCGGCTTCGACGGCGAGAGCTTGCTGCGGGCCTCCGAGAGCGTCTTCGAGGCGCCCGACTTGTTGCCCGAGCGGAGCTGGAGCCGGGCCACGCGGGTGAGTTCCTTGGCCTGGGCCTCGTCGGAGCCTGCGGCTCTTGCCCGATCGAGCAACTCAGCGATCGTGGGCGGCTTGCGTTTCCGCGAACCACAGCCCGTGGCTGGCACGAGCGACATGACCACGGCAAGCAGCGACACTGCCACGACGGCTGGCGAACGGAACCACATGATGGAGATCCCCTCGTGACGGTCAGAACTTGAGCCGCGCCCGCAGCAGCCGGGCGTGTGTCTCGGCCATGAGATCGTCCTCGGCCGCCTCGTCTTCCGCCTCATAGGTGGCGGAGAACCGCAGGTAGGCGCCGCAATCGTCCCACGGCACGGTCGAGATCGAGAGTTCGTGGATCAGGAACTGGCTGGCATCCTGCGCCGTCGCGAAGGCGCGGTCCCCCGCGCCCTTGGGAGACCGCGTGTAGAGGAAGTAGGTGCCCCCCGGCATCTCGCAGTCGAAGCCGACGGCCCGCAGCACACCCACGAGCTTCTCCAGCCGACGGCGGTACTTCTCCCGCACCTGTCGCGGGATCTCCGGGTCGGCGAGCGCCGCCGCCCCGGCCTTCTGGATTGCCATGAACTGACCGGAGTCGCAGTTGTCCTTCACGTCGGCGAAGGCCCGCACGATCTTCTCGTGGCCGCACACCCAGCCGAGCCGCCAGCCGATCATGTGGAAGCCCTTCGACATCGAGTGCACCTCGACACCGACCTCCTTCGCGCCGTCGACCGAGAGGAACGACAGCGGTTCGTCGTCGTACGAGAGCATGATGTGGGCTGCATCTTGAACCACGATGACGCGGTGCTTGTGGGCGAACTCGACCACCCGCTCATAGAAACCGCGGGTGGCCGTCTTGCCGGTGGGGCTGTTGGGGTAGCAGAGCACGAGCATCTTCGCGCGTTCGAGCACGTCGGCGGGGATGCCGTCGAGGTCCGGGAAGAAGTCGTGCTCCGGCACGAGCGGCAGCCGGTGCACCGTGCCGCCGAACCACCGCGTGGCCGTGCCCGCCACGGGATAGCCCGGCACGGTCATGAGCGTGACGTCGCCGGGATTAATGAAGGCGGCCGGCAGCATGGCATAGGCCGTCTTCGAGCCGATGCAGTGATTGACCTCCTTCTCGGCGTCGAGCACGACGCCGAATTCCCGTTTCATGAATGCGGCCACCGCCTGCTTGTAGGCGGCGATGCCGTTGTCGGCGTAGCCGCGGTTCTCGGGGCGGTCGATCTCCCTCCGCATCACGGTCCGCACGCTCTCGGGGGCCATTTCATCGTTCTCGCCGATCCCGAAGTCGAGCATCCGCCGCTCGGGGTGGTCGGCGAGCGCCTGTCGCTTCGCCCGCTTGATCAGTTCGAACTTGTAGATCTCAGTGCCCTTGCCGTAGCCGGCCCCGCCGATCCGGTCGGCGAACAGGTCTTGAAACCAGGGGTCCTGCTGAAGTGGGCTGGGTGTGGCGG
>JAPOJV010000084.1 GCA_029978085.1 bacterium | reverse complement strand
TCGACGCCGAGGTCCTCGAGGGCCACGAGGAGCGCGTCGATCTTCTCCGGATCGACCGCCTCGTCGGGGAGGTATTCGTTGACCTGATCGAACGTGAGATAGCCCTGCGACTTGCCGGTGGCGATCAACGCGGTGAGATCGGCATCGGTGCCGGCGACCGGAGCAGGCGCGGCGCCGCGAGCTGCGGCATCGATGGCCGCAGGCGAAATCCGCGGGACAGAGGGCGTACCCGCAGACGTGCCGCGGTGACCGTTCGTTGCATGGTTCTTCATCGAGTGGTTCTCCTTCACCATCCTACCGTCACTCGCCGACCGCCCCCCGATCCCGCGGGGCCATGACGCCCCGCACGATCGATCGCAGCGACGAGATGGACACCCTCACCCATCCTTGGGTTCGGCCATGCCCTGCACGGCCCGCCGCTCCGCGACGAGACGTGCCAAAAGTTCAGCTTCTGCACCGGTGTCGAGCCGGTCTGTCTTGAGTGCCCGGGCGCTCGCCCGCGCCCGCCGCTCCGCGGCCCGGCGCTGGATCGCCTCTTCGAGGTGCTGCAGCCGCTCCCGAGGATCGGTCTGCCCCCGGTCGGCCCGCGACTCATCGACGGCGACGAGCAGGCTCTGGAGCGCCGGATCCGTGAGCTCGAGCAACAGGCCGCCGAGGGCCACGGGCCGCCCCTCGCGGTGGAGCCGCTCGGCCACCTCGAGCACCTGCCGAGCGGCGGGGGTCTCGACGCCGCTCTCGCCCACCTGCTGCACGATCACGCCGATGCTGTCGGGCACGCCCACGAGCACCTCGATCACCTCGCGGTCCCACGGGGGGAGCCGAGAGGCGTCGGCGGTTCGTGATGTGGTGGGGTGACCGCCGCGGTCGCCGGTCTGGCTGGCGGAGCCACGGAGATCGTCGAGCCGGCCACGCAACGCGTCGCGCGACAGCCCGAACCGGCGCGAGAGCCGGCCGAGCACCTGGTCTTCGCGGAGCTGATACTGCGAGCCGGCCAGCGACGACCGTCGCGAGGCGGTGGCCAGCGCCTTGAGCACGCTTTCGATCGAGGCGAGCGCCGCATCGTCACCGGCGTCGGAGGCGAGGCTGGCGAGCGCCTCGTCCATTCGATACTCCAGCGGATCGCCCGCGGCATCAGCGAGCGCCTCGAACGCGTCGCGGCCGCGTTCCAGGATGAACTCGCAGGGATCGACGCCGGACGGCAGCCGCGCGATCCGCACGTCGATCGGCTCGGCGAGGAGCACGTCGAGCACTTCGTTGGCCCGCCGTCGGCCCGCATCGTCGCCGTCGAGCACGAGCACGATTCGGTCGGCGTACCGCCGCAAGAGTTTTGCGTGCCGCTCGCCGAGGGCCGTACCGAGCACGGCGACCACGTCGTCGATGCCCGCCTGCCGGGCGGCGAGGCAATCGGTATAGCCCTCCACGACGATCGCTCGCCGCGACTTGGTCATCGCATCGCGGGCGGTGTCGAGGCCGTAGAGCATCGAGCTCTTCGAGAAGAGCGGCGTCTCGGGGGAGTTGATGTATTTGGCGGAGTCAGCCGGAGCACCGGGCAGCACGCGGCCTCCGAAGGCCACGCAGCGGCCCTGCGGATCGCGGATCGGAAAGATCACGCGGCCACGGAACCGGTCGTAGTGGCCGGTGTGATCCTGCCGTTCAACGGCGAGGCCCGTCTTCATGAGGTCGGCCGTGGCGATGCCAGCCGCCGACGCCTGGCGGAGCAGCCAATCCCAGGCAGGCGGCGCGAAGCCCAGCTGAAATCGCTCGACGGTGGCGTCCGAGAGTCCGCGACCGGCGAGATACTCGCGGGCGGCTGCTGCGTCGGCCGAGCCGGTGAGACAGGCATGGAATCGTTCCGCAGCCCAGCCGCAGGCCTTGCGAAGGGCGGCTTTGTCGTCGGCAGGCAGCCCGCCACGACCGCGGGGAATCTGGATGCCGGCCCGGTCGGCGAGCTGCTCGAGCGCCTCGCGAAACTCGACCTTCTCCATCCGCATCACGAAGTTGAAGACATCGCCGCCGATGTCGCAGACCCAGCAGCGGAAGGTCTGCCGCTCCGGGTTCACCTGCATGCTCGGCCGCGAATCGTCATGCCAGGGACAGAGCCCCACCATGGCCTTGCCAGCACGCCGGAGCGAAATGTATGAGCCCACCACATCGACGATGTCGGTGGCATCCCGCACCCGCTCCTTGATGTCATCGCGCGGCGTGGCACCGGCTGGCAATGGGCTCGATGACGGGGCGGGACGTGGGGGCACGGAACGAGGCCGACGTGGTGCGTGAGAATTCGAACGGAAGTGACCGCCGAAATCTATGACTGTCCCGGAAACGGGTCAACGCCGATTGTGGCCTGCGCAGCCTGCCCAGTGTGAAGCAGTCGCTCCCGCTGCTTGTGCGCTGGCAGTCTAGGAGAGCAGGCGGTCGACGCTGGCGAGCAGCCGATCCATGGCGAACGGCTTGCGGATGTAGTCGTCGACGCCGAGCATCTCGGCGTAGGCCTTGTGACGACTGCCCTCGTTGGCCGTGATCATGATCACCCGCACGGGGTTCGGGCTCGAACGACGCAGCTTCTCGAGCACGAGAAATCCGCTTCGCTTCGGCATCATCATGTCGAGCACGACGAGATCGGGGGCTTCTTTCTCGGCCATCACGAGTCCCTGGTTTCCGTCGCGAGCCACCAGGATCGAGTAGCCGCGGGATTCGAGGACCGTCCGCATCGATTCCACGATCTCCGGGTCGTCATCGACCAGCAGGATTCGCCGGCCACCGCCGGCTGAGGCCGGCCGCTCGGCCACGGCTGTTCCCGGGCCAGCATCGGCCGCGGCTGTTTCCTTGACGACTTTCCTCGCTCGCTTCTGGACGGCCATCGGTTTCCTCACGTGTTCGGGGGATCCTCGCGGAATTCGCGGTTGAGATCCGAAGGCAAATAGTAACACGGGCGGGCCGTTGTGGCCATCAGTTCGCCGTCGGCACGACGAACCGGGGGTGCGTATTCGCTCGCGGTGGCCCGAGCCAAACCGAGGCGGCCAGCAGCCCCACGGCGGCGCCGAAGGCGATGTCGCTGGGGTAATGCGCGGAGGAACTCACCCGCTGGAGGGCGGCGAGCAGAGCGCACGCGGCGAACACCGTCGATCCGTGCGGGTATCGCCAGGCGAGCGCCGCGGCGAAGGCCGCCGCCGCTGCGGCATGGCCGGACGGAAAGCTCAACACGTCGGCCCCGCCCCGTCCATCGATCAGTGCCGACGTGCCAAACGTGCCGAAGACCGATGCCAGCGAGCCGAGGTCGGCCGCCCGCGGCCGCACCCGCTCGATGACCGACTTCAGCATCGACGTGCACACACTGGTCGTGAGCAGAGCCGCCACCATCCGGGCGACCACCCCCGGCCATGCAGGGCGTGTCCGGAGCGTGTGGTCGATCGCGAGCAGTGACACGAAGAGAAATGTGATCCCCGTGCCGTGGGCGAAGATCTCCATGAAATTCAAAAGTCGATTGAGCTCGCGCGGCAGGCCGTGTGTCTTGATCCACGCGGCGACAGGCACGTCGAGCGGCAGGCAGGCAGCGCCGACGAGCAGCAGGCCGAATGCAATGGCCCACAGCCGCTGGCGGAAGCTGCCGCTTCCATCGGGGCTTCGGGGTTCGCGCGACCTCTCGAACGAGTGTGTCATACCCCGCAGTATGTCACGCGACGCTTCGCCGTGGCTACGTCCAGAGGCCGCGATCAAGCAGTCGGTAGTTGATCGCCTCGCTCACGTGAGCAGCGCTGATCGTATCGGTCGCATCGAGATCGGCGACAGTGCGGGCCACGCGCAGCACCTTGTCGTGGGCACGGGCCGAGAGGCCGAGATCAGCCACGGCGGCCCGGAGCAGTTCTGCCGCCGGAGGTTCCATCCGGCAGAACTCCCTGATCTGCCGGGAGTTCATCCGGGCGTTGCAGCGGGGCGACGGACTGCCGGCTGCGTCAGACGCGGTGAACCGTTGCGCCTGCCTGAGCCTGGCGGCAAGCACGGCCTCCCGCATCTGATTGCTCGAGGTCCCCGCCCGCGTGGCAGCCAGCTCTCGGAACGGCACCGCCGGCACCTCCAAATGGATGTCGATCCGGTCGAGCAGCGGCCCCGAGATCTTGCCCATGTATTTTTCGACTTGCGGCACCGTGCACTGGCATTGCCGCCGTGGATCGCCCCGATAGCCACACGGGCAGGGATTGAGCGCGGCCACGAGCATGAAATCGGCCGGAAACTTCGTGGACGTGCGGGCCCGGCTGATCGTGACGAAGCCGTCTTCGAGCGGCTGCCGCAGCACCTCGAGCGTCCGGCGATTGAACTCCGGGAGTTCATCGAGGAACAACACGCCGTTATGAGCGAGCGAGATCTCGCCTGGCATGGGGATCGAGCGGCCGCCAATGAGGCCGGCCTCCGAGATCGTATGGTGCGGGGCTCGGAACGGCCGCGTGGCGACGAGCGGCTGCCCGGGCTGTAACAGGCCGAGCGAGCTGTAGATCCGCGTCGTCTCGATCGATTCGGCGGCCGAGAGCTGGGGCAGGATCGTGGCGACCCGCTTCGCGAGCATGGTCTTCCCGCCGCCGGGCGGCCCCACCATCATGCAGTTGTGGCCGCCGGCGGCCGCCACGCACAGTGCCCGCTTCGCCGCCTCCTGGCCCCTCACGTCGGCAAAGTCGATGTCGTAGGTCGCGAACCGGTCGAACCATTCGGTCACCCGGGGTGGAGAGGGAGGGATGGCGAGGTCACCGGCGAAGAACTGCACCGCCTCCGTCAGCGACGCCACCGGGATTACCTCGATGTCTTCGACGACCGCCGCCTCCGTCGCGCTCGCTGCGGGCACGACGACACCCTTGAGCGGCGGCTCGCCGTTGCTTCGGCGCCTTTGCCGCGCGGCCGCCATCGCGATGGAGAGCGCGCCGCGGGTCGGCCGCGTGGTGCCTTCGAGCGACAGCTCGCCGACGACCGCATAGTCGCGCAGTCGCTCCGATGAAAACTGGCCGCTGCCGGCCAGGATGCCCAGCGTGATCGGCAGATCGAACGTCGCGGCCTGCTTCGGCAGCTCGGCCGGCGCGAGATTGACGACGATCCGGTCGTTCGGTCGACGGAAACCGGAATTCACCATCGCCCGGGCCACGCGGTGGGTGCTTTCGCGAATGGCCGCGTCCGGGAGGCCGACGAGCACCGTGGCAGGCAGGGCGCTGCCTGACACATCCACCTCGACATCGACAGGAACGGCATCGATTCCGAACAGAGAAAAGGTCTGGAGACGGGCGAGCATGGGAGCGTCCTGAGGGGGAAGACGGCGGCCAGAAACCGGGCCGGGCTGGAGGAAATCGCCCGCCAGCGACAGAGAGTATACGCGCGTTCAGTATTTGTGCAAGAGGTGAGGTTCCGCGTTTTCCGTCGCCTGGGGTAGGCTGCGTGCGGCCTCTCAATCCGATGTCCGAGACACCACTCCGCATGCACCTCCTGCCGCCTCGCCGCCTGGCCTCGTGGTTCGCTGCCGCCCTGCTGGTCGCCTGTGCCCAGGCCTGGCCCGCATCGGCCGACGAGGGCATGTGGCCGTTCAATGGTCTGCCAACCGAGGCGTTGGCTCAGCGGCACGGCGTGCGGCTCACGCCGGAATGGCTGGAGCGGCTGCAGCAGTCGTCGGTGCGGTTCAACTCGGGGGGCTCGGGTTCGTTCGTGTCGGCCGACGGGCTCGTGCTCACGAACCACCACGTCGGCGCCGACAGCCTGCAGAAGCTGAGCGACGCCACGCACGACTACTTCCGCAACGGATTCGCGGCTGCGACACGGGCCGACGAGCTGAAGTGCCCGGACCTCGAGCTCAACGTACTCCTGTCGATCGAGGACGTGACTGCCCGGGTCGAGGCGGCCGTGACGCCTGGCATGTCCGCCGCCGATGCCTTCGCGGCTCGTCGTGCCGTGATGGCCACGATCGAACAGGAGTCACTGGCTGTGTCGGGGCTGCGGAGCGATGTCGTCACACTCTATCAGGGAGGCGCCTACCATCTTTATCGCTCGAAGAAGTACACCGACGTCCGGCTCGTGTTCGCCCCCGAGCAGCAGATCGCGTTTTTCGGCGGCGACGCCGACAACTTCGAGTTTCCTCGCTTCGATCTCGACATCTGCTTCTTCCGGGCCTACGAAGAAGGCAAGCCGGCTCGCGTGCCGCACCATCTCCCGTGGGCGGTGCGGCCGGTCGCCGCCGGCGATCTCGTGTTCGTGTCGGGACACCCGGGCCACACCGACCGGGCCGCGACGCTCGCCGAACTGACCTCGATGCGGGACATCCGCATCCCAGCCGACCTCCAGCAGCTCAATCGACTCGAATCGCTCCTCGCGGCCTATGCCGCCGAAGGCCCGGAGGAGAATCGCCAGGCAGCCGACGATCTGTTCGGCGTGCGGAACGGCCGCAAGTCGCGGCTCGGGATGCAGGCGGGCCTGCTCGATCCTGCGGTCATCGCCCGGCGGAAGGCGGCCGAAGAGCGGATCCGGAGCGACATCGACGCCACTCTCGCCGGGAAGCAGTCGCCGTACGACCGCATCGCGGCTGCACAGCGCGAGCTCGACGGCATCGCCATGCGGCTCAGGCTGCTCGAAGGAGCGACGGCCTTCAATAGCCGATTCTTTGGCCATGCCCGCACGATCCTGCGGAGTGCTGCCGAGCGACCGAGGCCCAACGGCGAGCGGCTCCGGGAATACCGCGACTCCAATCGTGCGTCGCTCGAACTGGAGCTGTTCTCGGCCGAACCCCTCTATGACGCCTACGAGACGGCCAAGCTCGCCGACTCGCTCACGCACCTCGCCGCCACGCTTGGCGGCGACGATCCACTCGTGCAGCAGGTGCTCGCGGGGCTGTCGCCGCGCGAGCGGGCGGCGGAGCTGGTCCGCCGCACGACGCTCGGCCATCGCGGCGCTGCTGCGCCCGGCGAGGCCGCGGACACCCGACGAGATCTGTATGACGGCGGTCAGTCCGCCGTCGCCGCGTCGCAGGATCCCATGCTCGCGTTGGCTCGGCTTGTCGACGAGGAATCGCGGCGGCTGCGCACGATCGCCGAGGCAGCGCAGGAGGTGAAGCGGCAGGCCCACGCGGAGATCACGCGGGCCCGGTTCGCTCGCGAGGGAGCCGCGATGTATCCGGATGCCACGTTCACGCTCCGGCTGGCCTGGGGCACCGTCAAGGCGTATGAGGAGTCGGGCCGCACGATCGAGCCGATTACGACATTTGCAGGGCTCTTCGCCCGGGCGACCGCGAAGCGAGACACACCGCCGTTCGACCTGCCGCCGCGGTGGCAGGCGGAACGTCGCGTGCTCGAGCAGGATGCCGCCTTCATGGCGACGCCGTTCAACTTCGCCTCGACGGCCGATATCATCGGCGGCAATTCGGGGAGTCCGGTGGTCAACCGCGCGGGCGAGCTCGTGGGCGTGATCTTCGATGGCAACATCCAGTCGCTCGTGCTCGGCATCGCGTATGACGACGCGCAGGCCCGGGCCGTCTCGGTCGATGCGGCGGGCATCCGAGCGGCGCTCGCGCGGGTGTATCGTGCTGATTCGCTCCTGGCCGAGCTGGGGCTGGCTGGTGGCGGACAACAGTGAGTGAACGAACGGAAGAGAGAAAATCCATGACATCGCTTCTTCGTCGGTTCATGATCCAGGTCGCGTGCGTGGTGGTTGTCGTGATCGCGGCGATACCAGCCGCGTGGCAGGCGTCGGCAGCCGACGGGCCGAATCTCGAGTTCACGATCGCCGGGCTGCGGCTCGGCCGGCAGGTGTCCGGGCTGCCGTGCACGCCTGAGTCGCTCGCTCACCGGCCGGTGCTCCTCGAGTTTTGGGGCATCCATTGCCCACCGTGCCTCAAGAGCATGCCGAAGCTGGAGGAACTCCATCGGGGCCTTGGGCCGCAGGGGCTCGTGGTCATCGGTGCCCACGCCCAGGATGGCACGCCCGACGAGGTCCGCGCGGCGGCCGTGGATCGCGGCGCGACGTTTGCGATCGTCGAGCACGCGACGGTGGAAGGGGGCATGGACTTCGACGGCATTCCGCACTGCATGCTTTTCGACCATACGGGCAAGTGCGTCTATCGCGGCTCGCCATTCGAGGTTCACGATGCGGCTGTCGCCGTGGTGAAGGCGGCGCCCGGGGCCGTGCTCCAGGGCCGCACGCTCGAAAAGCTCACGGCGTTCAACGAGCTGGTCCGCAACGAACGGCAGTTCGGCGTGGCCCTCAAGAAGGCAAAGGGACTGACCGCCTCCAAGAATGCCGACATGGCCGCTGAGGCCGAGTTCGTCGTCGAGCGGCTGGAGGCGTGGGGCAAGGAGATGCTCGACGAGGCCGACGCTCGCAAGGCGAACGACCCGCTGGTCGCGGTCGAGACGCTCCAGCGGTGTGCCCTTGCCTTCAAGGGGAGCGAGATCGGCATCGATGCGGACAAGCGACTCAAGGAATGGAAGAAGGACGCCGAGTTTCGGGCGGCCGTCAAAGCTGCCGCGATGGAACGCAACACGTCGCCGCGATGAGTGCCGATCCCGTCCGTCTCGAAACCAACAGAGAGAGGGTGCGCATGAAACAAAGCGAGCGTCGGCGGATCGTGGCGGCCGGCATCTGGGTCGGCCTGGTCGCAGGGGCCATGAGCGGCCAGCCCCAGGCCGCCGAGGCCCCCGCGGCCGCCGGCTGGCGATCGCTCTTCGACGGCGAGCGGCTCGGTGACTGGAAGGTGACGGCCTTCGGCGGCGAAGGGGAAGTCGAGATGGTCGACGGGGCGATCCGGATCGGCATGGGCGCCGACCTTAGCGGCATCACGTGGCAGGGTGAGTTTCCCGAGCAGTCGTACGAGATCTCGCTCGAGGCGCGGCGAGTGGACGGCAACGACTTCTTCTGTGGCCTCACATTCCCCGTGGGTGACGACGCGTGCAGCCTGATCCTCGGTGGCTGGGGGGGAGCAGTGACGGGGCTGTCGAGCATCGACGGCCACGACGCAGCCGACAACGGCACGACGCAGGTGAAGGCCTACGAGACGAACCAGTGGTATGACGTGGTCGTGCGGGTGACACCGGAGCGGATCGAGTGTTTTCTCGACGGCGAGCCGATCATCGACCAGCCGCTCGAGGGCCATGCAGTCTCGATCCGTGCAGAGGTCGAACCGTCACGGCCGCTCGGCATCTCGACCTTTGCCACGACCGGCGAGGTGCGAAAGATCCGCTGGCGGCCGCTCGCGGACAAGGCTCGTACAAGCCGGGCTCGCCAATGAACGAAGACCTTCCCGACAAGCTGCGGCAGCGAATCGCGACCGAGGCGGCCCGCGGAGTCACCGGCGGGAGCGATGCCAGGCGGGCCATGTTTCGTGCCGCGCGGCGGGTGGGCCGGGGGTGGGTGCCCGACGATCGGCTCCCAAGCCCGGATGAAATCTCGAGCGATGTGCAACGCCGGCTCGATCCTACTGGGTCGCTGGCCCCGCTTGCCGGCGACCGGTTCGATGCGCTGGCGGCGATCGTGGGCATGCTGGCCACCGTGCGGCAGCATCCGGCCACGCATCCCGAAGGGGATGCGCTCGAGCACTCGCTACAGGTCTTCGAGCGGGTGCGGGCCGAACGGCCGTTCGACGAGGAACTCCTGACGGCCGCGCTCGTGCACGACGTGGGTCGGGCGTTCGATCGTGAACGTGTCGTCGAGTCCGGCCTCGAGGCCCTCGGCGACCTCATCACGCCCCGTACGCGCTGGCTTGTCGAATCGCTGCCGCTGGCAGCGGCCTACACGGATCAGACGCTCGGCCATCGGGCGCGACAGCGGCTGGAGGTGCACCCGGATTTCGAGGATGCGCTGCTCCTTGCGGAAGCCGACCGCCGCGGTCACGTCCGCGGCGGCGAAGCTCCGTCGCTCGACGAGGCGATCGCCAGCCTGCGGGCGCTCGAGGCCGATGCCGGTGAGTTCCGGGAGGAGTGACGGTCATGCTGCCGCAACGCGGGGCAGTGAGGCAGGGGGCGGTGGCAATGGCCGCACGGCGGGATCGTCAGCCTTGCACGCGGCTGAGCGCATGGCCCCTCGCTGCGTTGCTCGGCGTCACGGTCGTGATGACCGGCGGAGCAGCGGCATTCGGCTGCCCGTTCTGCGGCGTCGTGGGCGAGTCGCTGGCGTCGCGGCGGGATCGGGCGGCGTGCGTGAGTGTGGCGGAGGCGGACGGCGCGGCGGGCGCCGATGCGAACGGACTGCTGGTGCAGCGGTTCGTGATGCGGCAGCCGCTGCGGGGCGACTGTTCGGCTGACGGCGAGCCGCAGCCAGTTATGGCGCGGGTGTCGGCGGCAGTGGATGGCACGGCCGTGCTGTTTGGCGACCGACGTGATGCTGAGGACGCGATGTCCTGGTCGGCGGTCGCGGCGAACGAGGGCGTGATCGGCTACGTCGCCACCGCGCCGTCCGTAGAGCAGCCAGCCGCGCAGCGACTCGCCTGGTTCGCCCAGCGGCTCGAGCACCCTGACCCGATGGTCGCAGCAGATGCGTTTCTCGAGTTCGGCCTCGCGCCGTATGAGGCGGTGCGGGATGCCGCGGCCGCCTTTGATGGCGAAAAGCTTCGGGCGTGGGTGCGGAATGGAGCGGCTGATCAGCGCCGCCGCGGGTTCTACGGGCTGGCACTCGGGCTCGTGGCCGCCACCCGGCCTGCGGAACGTGCCAGGTCGATCCGCGCGCTCCACGAGGCGATCGAGGCGCCGGCCGACGATTTTCGAGCCGGTTTCGACGGGCTGCTCGGCGGTGTGCTCGTTGCGGAGGGGGAAGCTGGGCTGGCGTATCTCACGGGCCTCGGACTCCTCGGCCCTGAGGCGCGGCCGGTCGATCAGCGGCACACGCTGTCGGCGTTGCGGTTCGCCTGGGAGAGTCTGGCTGAGACGATCCCGCGCGGGGCCGTGGCGGAGGCCACCCGCCGCCTGCTGGCCGCGGACGTCGTCGCGGCTGATGCGGCGATCGATCTTGCGCGGTATCGGTACTGGGCGGCCGTGGACGACGTGGCCGCGCTGTGGGAGAGAGCCGGGAACGATGACCCGCTTGTGCGGCGGGCCGTGGCGGGGTATCTCAGGGCCTGCCCGTTACCAGAGGCTGGGAGGTGGCTCGATGTGCTCGCGGCTGCTGAGCCCGAACGGCTGCGCGAGGCTGTCGATGCCGCGGCACTCCCGGCGGGCCGCTGATGGCTATTCGGGTGACTGGCCTTCGAGGGCCGACTTGACGGCTTCCCGCACCTCGCGCCAGCGGGACTTCACCGTTCGTTCGGAGCAGTCCAGGAGTCGGGCGACCGTCTTCTGGTCGGCGCCGAGGTGCCAGACGAGATGGAAGATCTCTCGCTGCTCCACCGGGAGTCGGGCGATCGCCTCGTGGAACGCCGACCAGCGGTCCAGGTGGTCATCGGCAGCGGCAATTCGATCCACGTGGTGAACGAGGCTCTGTCCCGGTGCGTTCCCGCGCGGCACGATGTTCGTGCCGTGATTGGCGGCGTACGACGAGGCAGCCGCATGATGCCGAGCCAGATCGAGCAGTTCACGGTGGAGCTGCGTCGCGGCCAGAGCCATGAGTTCGCGAGGAGATTCGATGGGGAGATGCCCCAGACTCCGGTGCAGACGCATGGCCGCGTTTTGGAACACGTCGTCCGTATCGTCCCAGCGGCGGACGTTCGGGAACTGGGTGAGCATGCGATGCGCGAGCGTCCGGAGCCGATCGGCACAGAGCGCGATGATCTCGTCGCGGGCTCCGAGGTCGCCCCCTGCGAGCCGGTCGAGGCAGGTGGCGAGGGCCGAATTGAGCTGATCGCCGTCCATGCTGCGGGGCTCGGAAGAGTGTTGAACAAACCTGATTTTACGGGGCGGCACGGGCCGACGCAGATTTTTTTGCCCCTGACCGCCGAGATTCTCGTTTATATGAATACCTGTACATCATCATGCGGCACGGTTGGTGACCGCTGGACGAGTGGAGCGACCACCCATCATGGGAGCCTGTATAACGCTGGGGATGGACCGGCCGTGCACTTCCGCCGCAGATCAGACCGATTCCGGGCTTTTGGCCTCGGACGGGCAGGCTGAATGGTCGCGCGGCGGGCTGACCGGGGCAAACGAATCCTTTGGGCTGGGGGATCGCGTAGCGGTCGACCCCGTGTTCCGGCCACAGCCGGGCACTCGCATCGGAGACGCCACGATCGGCCGGCTGTTGGCCGCCGGAGGAATGGGCTGCGTCTATGAGGGCTGGCAGGACGCGCCGCGCCGGCGGGTGGCGGTGAAGCTGATGCGGCCCCGCGGTTCCGGCGGCTTTGCCAGACGATTCGCCCGTGAGATCGACGTGCTCGCCAGTCTGCGGCATCCCCACATCGCCCAGGTGCACTCCTGCGGCACCCACCGGACGGACGCCGGCGAGGTGCCGTACTACGTGATGGAGCTCGTGCCCGAGGCCGAGTCGATCACGGTGTATGCCGTGCATCATGGCTTGTCGATCCGTGAACGGGTGGCCCTGTTCGGCAAGGTCTGTGCAGCGATCGCCCACGCCCATGCCCGCGGCGTGATCCACCGCGACCTCAAGCCAGCCAACATTCTGGTCGGCTCCGACGGTACGCCCAAGGTGATCGATTTCGGGGTGGCGCGGCTCGTCGATCCGAGCGTGGACGGACGATTCGATGATGATCGTCGTGGGCCGACCAGTGCCACCCGCGCGGGCGAGCTGGTGGGCACGCTGCAGTACATGAGCCCCGAGCAGATCGTGGGCGGCAACGGGGTTGATGAGCGGGCTGACGTCTATGCGCTCGGCCTCGTGCTTCACGAACTGGTGACGCGACGGCTCCCGTATGACCTGAGCGGCCGGTCCTACACGGAATCCGTGCGAATCGTCACCGGGAATACAGCAGCGACGTCGGTCGCGGTCGCGCGGGCGGCTGCCGCCGAAGGCAAGAGCCTGGATGCCCGTGCGCTCGGCGTGATCACCTCTACCTGCCTCGAGGCCGATGCCTCCGATCGCTATCCATCGGCGGCTCGCCTCGAGGCCGACGTGGTCCGTTGGCTCGAGGATCGGCCGATCCTGGCCCGACCGCCGACGCCGTGGGAATCGGCCCGGCGGTTTGCCAGGCGGCATCGAGCGGTGGCGTGGAGCGGAGCTGTAGCCGTGGCGGCACTCCTGATCGCCGTCGTCGGGATCTCGCTCGCCTCGCTGCGGGCGGTCCGACTGCGTGACGAGGCCGAGCGGCAGGCAACGGCGGCGCGGCAGCAGCTCTACACGGCGACGGTCCTGCTCGCAGCGGAGGCCCGCGACCGCGACAACGTGGTGGAAGCGCGGCGGCTCGTCGATGCGGCGCGGCAGCTTGCGGGCCGGAGCGAGCCGATCGAGGTGCGTTGCCTCGC